>NZ_MIFU01000087.1:0-75313 GCF_001855215.1 Pseudomonas sp. 06C 126
GGGCAAGCCCGCTCGCCACAACTGCGCTATCTGCCTGGATTTAGGCGTTGCGGCAAAGTTGTGTAGATACCTATGCCGCGATAGGGCCCCAAGCCCCAGCGAAGCTCTCAACTCTGCTCACTCTCATACCGATCCAACGTATCACTGGCAATCTCACGCCCCAGGGCGATCAGTTCCGGCGCTTTGTAGAATTCAAAAAACCGGCACACGCGCTTGGGCACGTTGATCAGCACATCCGGCGGGTAGCCCGCGATTTTGTACTGGGCCAACGATGTCTGCATCACCTCGAAACTCTGGTTGATCAGATCCAGCAGCGATGCCGGCCCCACGTTGTCGATGATGAACGAACCGGTAGCGGATTTCGGTGCACCAGCGGACTCAGGGGCGGCGGCCGGTTGCTGGGCTTCGGGCTCGGCGCCCTCGAGCCAGGGGTTGATATCAGCGGCTTGCGCCTGCAGCGCTTCCTGTTCCAGCAACAGCAGTTGCTCGGCCTGCTTGCGCCGAAATGGCAGGTGCGAACCCAACGAGCGTACCAGGTTGTCGAAGCGGCTCTTGAACGCCGGCGGGCGCTGGATTACCGGCAGGGTGTAGTGCTTCTGGTTGGTGGCGTTGAGGTTGACCGCAATGATCAGGTCGCAATGGCTCGACACCACCGGCACGATTGGCAGCGGGTTGAGCAGGCCGCCGTCCACCAGCATGCGGTTGCCTTGCATCACCGGGGTAAACAGGCTGGGAATCGCCGCCGAGGCGCGCATGGCCTGGTGCAGGCAGCCTTCCTGAAACCAGATTTCCTGTTGGTTGGTCAGGTCGGTGGCGACGGCGGTGTAGGGAATGCGCAGGTCTTCGATATTGATCTCGCCGACGATCTTGCGGATCTGCCCGAAGACTTTTTCGCCGCGTATCGCGCCCAGGCGAAAACTCACATCCACCAGGCGCAGCACGTCCAGATAGTCCAGGCTTTCGATCCAGTTGCGGTAGTCCTTAAGCTTGCCTGCGGCATAGATCCCGCCGACCACCGCGCCCATGGAGCAGCCGGCGATACAGGCGATTTCATAGCCGCGCTTTTCGATCTCTTCGATCACCCCGATGTGGGCATAACCCCGCGCTCCACCGGAGCCCAGGACCAATGCAACGCGTTTTTTCATGATCGGATCCTTCGCAAAACAGCTGTCCACAATGCACCCAACCAGGGGGCTGCTTCAATCCTAGCTGACAAGAGTGATTATTTTCATAAGCCGAGCTAGTTGCTCGGGTATGCTTTGGCTATCGGCGCTAGGCATTTCAGGCTGTGTGATAAGGCACTTTTCGATGTAGGCAACGTCTACATCCCACGACTGTTTTCTTTTCTTGAGGTGTCATTGATGAAAGCCTGGATGTGTTTGCCTGTGATTGTGTTGGCCCTGGCCGGTTGTGCCGGCAAAACGGCCTATCGCGATAGCTGCGGCAGCCAATTGGACGCGGCGTGGCACGAACTGGATTTGGCCAAGGCTGAAGGTTTCGCCGGCACGGTCAGCTATTCCAAGGCCCTGTCGTTGCTGACTGGCGCCAAGACCCAGCAACAATTCGAAGCGTTCGAAGGGTGCGCCAGCAAAGCGGAAAAAGCCCGTTTCTATATCCGTGAGTCGCGCGCCGGGCGTTGATCCGAGTCAGCGCAACATGCCGGGGTAGTGGTTAAGGTAGTTCCAGACGCCTGTTTTGCGCAGGTACATGGACGTTGTTTATCAGGGGAAGCAGCATGTCGGCGTTGGTGGATCAGTTGGTCACCCAGGTCATTGGCCTGGAAGTCGGATTGTTGAGTTGCCAGGCGCGCCTGGCGGCGGTTACCGATGACGAAGCGCTGCATGACCTGCGCACCACGGTGCGGCGCCTGCGCAGCCTGCTGCGCCCCTTGCGCGGGCTGCCCGGCGTCGAGCAACTGGAAGCGGCCGCCAGCGCAGTCGGCCAATTGACCACGCCGTTGCGCGACCGTGAGGTGCTGGCGGCGTACTTGCAGCAGCACGGTTATCACGACGCTGCGGCGCGGCGTCTGCGCCAGCAGCCACAAACCTATCGGCAGGTGGCGCAAAGCCCGGAAGTCGCACAACTGCTGCTGATCCTGGATGCCTTTCCCCGCTTTATCCGCGCGTCAGATCATCAAAAACTACTCAAGGGGCTGCGGGCGCGCATCGAAAAACGGCTGGCCAAGCAATGGCAGACCCTTGATGCGGCCCTGCACGATCCCGGTCACGACCGCCATCGCCTGCGCTTGTTGATCAAGCGCGTACGTTACGCGGCCGAGGCTTATCCGCAATTGGGGCAATTGCCGGCCAAGGCCATGTCCCGTCTCAAATCCGCCCAAGGCGCACTGGGGGATTGGCATGACTGCTGGCAATGGCTGGCGCAGGCCGAACACCAGGCGGATCTGCAACCTTGTGTTGCAGTCTGGCATCGCACCATGGCCCAGGCCGAAGGCAAGGCGGATCGGGTACTGGATAAGCTGGCGGCGGAGTGTTTCTGAGGCGGCGGCTTATCTGTCTGGGTATTTGGCCGGAATAAGCGCTGTACCTGGCTGGCACGCTGGTTAAGATCGCACAATCGATTTTCTTGATGTGAGGTCGCCATGCGCTTTAGTGATTTGCTCGACGCCGCCCGTAATAACCCGCTGGACGTGTCTATCCCGGCGCAATGGGCCCAGGGCCGCGCCACGTTTGGCGGCCTGGTCGCCGCCTTGCAATACGAAGCCTTGCGCGCCCAGGTGCCGGCAGACCGGCCGTTGCGTTCGTTGGCCGTGACCTTTGTCGGGCCGGTGGCGCCAGACGTCTCTGCCAGCTATCAAGTGGAAGTGCTGCGCGAAGGCAAGGCGGTCAGCCAGTTGCTGGGGCGGGTGGTGCAGGGTGGGGAAGTAATGACCCTGGCACAGGCCAGTTTCGGCGCATCACGGCCTTCGGAGATCGACGTGCCAGCATTGCCCGCGCCAACCTTCAAGCATTGGGACGAATGCCAGGAACTGCCCTATATCAAAGGCGTGACGCCTGAGTTCATGCGCTACCTGGCAATGCGCTGGAGCGTCGGCGGTTTGCCGTTCACGGGCAACAAATCCCGGGAGATGGGCGGCTGGGTGCGTTTGCGCGGGGATGTGAAGGAGGAGCCTTTGACCGAAGCGCATATCCTCGCGCTGGTGGATGCCTGGCCGCCGGCCCTGCTACCGCACCTGAAGCGGCCTGCAGCGGGCAGCACCCTGACCTGGACCATCGAATTCATCCAGCCTCTGGCGCAATTGACGACCCTGGATTGGTGCCAGTACCACGTCGAGATCGAGCATGCCCGCGACGGCTATGGTCATGCCGCTGCGATGTTGTGGGGGCCTGACGGCCAGTTGATCGCCATCAGCCGCCAGACCGTGGTGGTCTTCGCCTGAGCCCGCGTCAGTGGCGGTGGCGCTGACGCCAGGCTTGCCACCAGCCACCATTGAGGACAAAGCGCGCAAAGGTCACGAACTGCTCGACCACCAGGCGCTGTACTGCATCCTTACGATCACTGAACGGCTCGCTGGCCTGGGCTTCCAGGCTATGCCCATGACGTTGCAGGGCCAGGCCGGCCAACACGCCGACCACGCCGATGGCAAAGCTGGCCAAGCTCAGGCTGAACACCCCGGACACAATCAGCAGAAACCCGACGATGAACAGCGGTACTGCAATCAGGTGCAACACCAGGTTGGTCGGGTGCTGATGGTTCTGCGGGTAGGCGCGCCATTGCCAGGCCGGGAGATTGGGGTGACGTTTGCCCATGATGATAAATCCTCTGTCCATTGATACTCGATGAACAGAGTTTAGGTGGGGCGGGCAGGGGCGGCGAATTGGGGTTGGCTATGGGGGTTATAGCCAATTGACGGGTTCAGCCAACGGCAAGCGTTGGCTGAACGGCAGGCAAACCTCACAACTTCAGTTGACCGATCGCCTTGCTCAACTCGCCAGCCAGGGTCGCCAGTTCGTTGCTGGTGGTCGCGGAGTCCACGGTCTGCTGCACGGTGTTTTCTGTGACATCACGGATGCTCACCACCGCACGGTTCATCTCTTCGGCCACATGGCTTTGCTGTTCGGCGGCGACCGCAATCTGCGTGTTGCTCTCGCGCATCTGCGCCACGGCGCTGGTGATTTCCGCGAGTGAGGCGCCGGCTTCCTGGGCCTGCTGCACGCAGTCATCGGCCTTGAACGAGCTTTCCTGCATAAAATCCACCGCATCCCGGGTGCCGGCCTGCAGGGCCGAGACCATGCGCGTGATCTCATCGGTGGAGCTTTGCACGCGCTTGGCCAGGTTGCGCACTTCATCGGCCACCACGGCAAAGCCGCGGCCCATCTCCCCGGCGCGGGCGGCTTCGATGGCAGCGTTGAGGGCCAGCAGGTTGGTCTGTTCGGCGATGCTATGGATCACCCCGACCACGCCGTTGATCTTCTGACTGTCCTCGGCCAGCTTCTGGATCATCTCGGCGGTTTGCTGCACGCCGGTGGACAACCCGGCAATCGAACGCTGGACCCGGGTCACCACTTCCTGGCCGCTGCCGGCCAGCGTGTCGGCGGTCTGTGACAAGTCCCGTGTGGCGCCGGCGTGCTGGGCAATGTGATACACGGTGGCGGTCATTTCATTGATCGCGGTGGCTGCCTGGTCCGTCTCGCTTTGCTGGCCGAGCATGCCGTGCTGGACTTCATTCATGCTGCTGGCCAGGCGCGCGGCGCCGTCGTCCAGCAGTTTGGCGGTGCGCGCGACGGTACTGACCACCCGCTGGTAGCCGGCCTGCATGGCGTTGAACGCGCTGGCCATCTGCCCGACTTCGTCCTTGCAGGCCAGGGGAACGCGGGCCGAGAGGTCGCCGGTTTTTTCTACGTGCAGCATCACGTCTTTCAAGGTGTTGAGTTGGGCGAGCAAAAAGCGGATCAGCAGTTGCGAGGCACAGAGCATCGCCAGCATCAGGATCAGCACCGCCACCGCGTAGTTGGTGAAGCGTTCGGTAAACACCTGGCTCAGGCTCGGCGCATACGCCAGTACGGCGATTTGCTGGCCGTCGGCGCGGGAGATGACCTCGGCGCCCAGCAACGGGTTTTCGCCGAACAGCGGCATAGAGTTGAACTCGACCCAGCCATTGGCCTCGCTGAGGGCGGATAGGTCCTGCTCTGCCAGTTCGGGAGCCAGGCCCCGCTGGAACACCAGCCAGTGCTCGTCCTTGGGCAGCGGCTGCCCCGCCGGCCATGCGCCGAGCAAGCGCCCCTGGGCTTGTGCCGAGGCTTGGGAGGCATGGCTGCGGGCCTGTTGCTCAAGGTGCACGGCATACAGCACCAGCAGCAGCGTGGTGATGAAAGCGACCGCATTCACGGCCCAGAATTTGTACTTCAGCGAGATATTGCTAAGCCAGGCACCCATGGAAGGTTTTCTCTGATAGCGGAAACAGTTTTGGCAAGGTGCCATTATTGTGCCGCTATTCGGAAAAAGGGTGTTGATGTGGGTCAATGCGCCGCGTCAATCCAACGCAGGCAGGCCGAAAAACGCACGGGAGCAGGCGGTGCTGTGTTGGGCCAGGTCTTCCAGGCTTTCTTCGCGGTGCAGGGCCACTTCGCGCAACACCTCCGGCAAGTAGGCTGGCTCATTGCGCCCGTTCTTCGGTTTGGGCCGCAGGGTGCGCGGTAGCAGGTAGGGCGCGTCGCTTTCCAGCATCAGGCGGCCCCGGGGGATTTCCCTGACAAGCGGGTGCAGGTGTGTGCCACGGCGTTCGTCACATATCCAGCCGGTGATACCGATATGCAGGTCCAGATCGAGGTAGCTGAACAGTGCGCGTTGTTCGCCGGTGAAGCAGTGCACCACGGCGGCGGGCAGTTGATCGCGGTAGTCGCGCAGGATCTCCAGCAGGCGCTGGTTGGCGTCCCGTTCATGGAGAAACACCGGCAAGCGCAATTCGACGGCCAATGCCAGGTGGGCTTCGAGGACTTTTTCCTGCTGGGGGCGGGGTGAGAAGTCACGGTTGAAGTCCAGCCCGCATTCACCCACGGCACGCACCCGGTCCTGGCTGAGCAGGTCACGCAGTTGCCGCTCGCTGTCGGCATTCCAGTCGCTGGCGCTATGGGGGTGAATGCCCGCGGTGCTGAACAAGCGTCGGGCGCTTGGATCCAAGCGCTGGCACAGTTCCAGGGCTTGTTCGCTGCCGTGCACGCTGGTGCCGGTGACCACCAGTTGGCCCACGCCGGCGGCATAGGCGCGGTCGAGCACGGCCTGGTGTTTGTCGTCGAAACTGGGGTTGGTCAGGTTGACGCCAATATCAATGAGTTGCATGGTGCTATCTCCGCCTGCGGCCGGAAAGTCTATCAGAGCTGTGGATTTATAAGAAAAGCCAAGAACTACAACGAGTTATCGCTGTCTTTGAACGTCGCAAGTCACACCGTGGTTGGCCGAAGGCCTGCTGCTGTGACACCCTTGCGCCCAAAGTCTGCGCCTCTGGCGCTCTGTTTCTGTCCCCCAATGTGGCGTTTTTCGCGGTGCATGGGGCCTTGTTCTTTCCGGAGAGCGGATGATCCGACCCTCGGCATTGCTCATGGTATGCCTGACGCTACTGCTGCCCAACGCGGCGGTTGCGCGTCTGGACGGGCCGCTGGAAGTGACCAAGCCGGGCAAGGTCCGCGACCTGGCCGAAATCCGCAGCAGTCGCACGTTGCGCGTGCTGGTCAACCAGAGTCGCAACAGCTCCGGTGAAGTCCAGGGCCAGTCAATTGGTGTCGAGTACCATCGCCTGCGGGCCTTCGAACACTACCTCAATGGCCGCGCCCGCGATGGCCAGGAAATCAACCTCAAGATCATTCCCAAGGCCAAGGATCAGTTGCTGGGCGCGCTGGCCCGTGGCGAAGGTGACCTGGTGGCGCCCGGTGAGCTGCTGGATGCGACGGCTGCCCACAAGATCAGCAGCAGTGACCCGATTGCCAGTGACGTGCCGCTGTGGCTGGTGGGTCTCAAGGGCCAGCGGCGGTTTACCCGGTTGGAGCAACTGTCCGGGCGCACCCTGGCCCTGACCACGGGCAGCGCAGCAGGGGAGGCGGTCAACCAGATCAACCAGAAGCTGGCGCTGCGCAAGCTGCCGCCGGTCAAGGTGGAATGGGTGGACCCCAGCCTGGCGGTGGAAGATGTGCTGGAGATGGTCCAGGCCGGGATCTTCCACCTGACCATTGTCGAGCGACCGATTGCCGAGCGCTGGTCGAAGATCCTGCCCAAGTTGCGTTTCGACAAGCAAGTGGCGATCAGTGAGCCGGGTGAGGAGTACTGGTTCGTGCGCCAGGATGCGTCGATGCTGCGGGCGAGCATCGACCGCTTCCTGAAAACCTACAAGACCCCGTCAGACCAGGATGTAGCGTTCCAGCGCATCTATCGGCGCCTCTACCAAGTGCGTTACCCCTTGGCGCGGGCCGATCGCCAGCGCCTCGAAAAGCTGCGCCCGGTCCTGCAAAAACATGCCCGGGAACAGGGCATGGACTGGCTGAACCTGGCGGCCCTGGCCTTCAAGGAATCGTCCCTCAATCCCGCCGCGAAAAGTGGCAGCGGGCCCACAGGCCTGATGCAGATCACCCCGTCGGCCGCCCAGCGTGTGGGGGTCAACAATATCCAGACTCTGGACAGCAATGTGCAGGCAGGGGCGCGCTACCTGGCGCTGATTCGCCGCAAGTTCTTCGCCAGCCCCAAGCTCAACGAGCGCGAACGTATGGCGTTCGTCCTGGCCGCCTACAACATGGGCCCGGAACGGGTGCAGGGCATGCGCGCCGAGGCCAGGCGTCGGGGGTTGAACCCCAATCAGTGGTTCTTCCAGGTGGAGCGTATCGCCATGGAGCAGGTTGGAATGGGTGGCGTCAGCTATGTTAATAGCGTGAACAAGTACTACTTGGCGTTTGATCGGGAACGGGACTCTCTGGAGCCGGTGGCGACCAAGATCGTCTCACGCAAATAATCTAATTAATCGATATTGATTAACGCTATTTTCGGCTTTTATCATTATATAAACTGATTAATATAGCGGCCAACCAACCCCATCATCGAAAAGGATTATCTACATGAGCCCAATGATCAGAAACGTTCTGTCCACCCGTGCAGGCTTCGGCTTGACTGTCCTGCGGATTTTCGTCGGCATCATCTTTGCCGCCCACGGTTCGCAAAAACTCTTTGGCTGGTTCGGCGGTGGTGGCCTGGCGGGCACGGCGCAGTGGATGGAGAGCATCGGCCTGGCCCCAGGTACGCTGATGGCGCTGTTGTCGGGCGGCACTGAGTTCTTTGCCGGCCTGGCGCTGATCATTGGCCTGCTGGCACGCCCAGCGGCGCTGGGTCTGACGATTGTCTCGCTGGTGGCGATATTCTCGGTGCATATCAGCAACGGTTTGTTCATGGCCAACAACGGCTATGAGTTCGCCCTGGCGCTGCTGGGCGGCACGGTGGCGGTCCTGTTCGAAGGTGCTGGCAAACTGTCTGTCGATCGCGCCATCGCCAATTGATCTTGCAGCACACGTGTTAAAGGCCCGCCCGTGCGGGCCTTTTTCGTTGTACGGGATTCTTGACACCGCCCCACCGGCTTCTCTAGGATGCTGCATGCGCCGATTTAAACAGCTAATTGCGGGGCGCCACAGGGACTCACTGCAGCCCCGACAGAAGCCTGCTCCAGGTTTCGAAATACCGCTAAAGCGCTGGTTCGGTGTTGCCTCTCACCTGCCCGCAGACTTTTGAGGCAGAGACACGACACGATGAATGCACTACGACCTCTTGTACGCCTGGCCCCGATCACTGCGGGCCTCACTCAGCGCAACCCTAAAATCCTCCTTGGCGGCAAGCACCAACCGACGCTATTGCGCTACCTGGATGGCTGGCCCCGCCGTACTGGACGCCCTTCGGCTTTCTTGATCCAGTTTGTCGAAGACGGCGAGTCCCTGGCGCGCTTTGCCACGAACAGCTTTGACCTGGCGGTGATCCAGGCGCCCAACGCCGACGATGCCGGTGAGTTCATCCGACACCTGACCCGCGTAGCGCGCCAGGGTTTGATTACCCGCCGCTGACCGCGACGCTCAATAGAACGCCGCGGCGGGTGGATGTTGGCGGCGTCGGTGCGAGATGAGAATCCCCAGCCCCAGCAGGCTCACCATCAACGGAACAGTGACGATAGTGAGCAGGGCTACCGTGCGCTCCAACTGCCGAACGTCCTTGTAGGCTTCCTTCTTCAGGGTGTGAAGTTCCAGGCGCAAGCGCAGGCGTTCTTTGTTCAGCGCCTGCAACAGCGTATTGGAGGAAAGGGCCTGGCTTCCCAGCCTCGATAAAGGCGCGTTGAGCGTCTGCCACTCCTTTTCTGCCTGGTCCAGACGTTGCTCCAGAAGGTTGGCTTTTTTCCGGTAGGACTGCGCGGCCTCGTTGCGCATTCTGTCCAGCAACCCTGGCTGTGGCCCGTCGCTTGCGCGGGGGCTGATAGCGCTTAGTGTGTCAGGCGCCGCCAGGTTATCCAGGGTGTTGAAGACAAACCTGGCGTTGCCCGGACGCTGCGCTTGGTGTCCATTGGCAGTGCGTGCGGCCAGCCAGACGCGGTCACTGAGCAAGTCAGTGTCGGCAACTAGCACCACATGGATATTGGCGGCTTTTTGCAACGTCGCTTTCTGGCCGTTAATGCCGTCAGGAAAGGCGGAGTAGGCGGGTCCCTGTATCCGTGCGGCGATCACACTCGATCGGCCGCGCATGGCGGCTTCGCTGAGCATGGCGTCGAACCCATCCTGTTGGGCGAAGCGTGCGCCATCGAACGTATAGGCTCGCTCCGAGCTCCAGAGCAGGGGAGTGAAGGTGGTGCGGCTTTTTTTCAGGGGCATGAGCGTACCGGAATTCAACAGTGTCACCCTGTCAACGCCCCAACTGCTGATATCGCTCTGCGCCATTGACTCTCGGGTCAGGGTGAGCGCCCCAGGATGGCGTACGGGTGCTTGGCCGTTCGCCACCACTACCGGCGTTGCGTAGAGGCTGTCTGCCAATACCTGGTTCGCTGGCACCTGCACGCCCCATGCGGCGAGCAGGTTTTGCTGGTCAGGGTTCTCGGTGGTTGAGCCCGGTTCATCCAGGGGGTCGATAAACATCAGCAGCTTGCCCCCAGCCAGGACAAATTGATCAATGGCAAAAAGCGCTTGTTCCGGTAGTCGAGCGGGCTGCACCACCATCAAGGTCTTGATGTGCCCGGGGATACGCGAAATGTCGTTGCCCAGGCTCACCAGATTGAACTGAGCGCGGATTTCCTTGAGCAACTGCCAAGGCGGTGTGATTTGCTGATTGCGTTCATCCCGGCTGCCGTCCACGGTTAAGCCGCTGATCAGGCCGATTACTGGCTGTTCCTGGCGTGCGACGTTGTGGACCAAGTGGCTGATCTCATACTCCAGGAAGTTCGCCTGAGCGGGGTCGAAGCGTTCGATTTTCTGAGGTTCATGGTTGGCGCGGGTGCCGATGAGCCCGAACAGCCCCTGCGTTCTATCCAGGCCCAATGACTCGGCCTGGTACTCCTCCTCTGAAAAGGGCTCAGGGTCAATCAGGTGCAGCGTGATGTTGCCTTTTGATGCTCCTTCATAGGCTTTGAGCAGCAGTGCGATGTACGCGCCATGGCTTTTCAATGCTTCACTCTTGCGGGCGTGACTGGCGTTGAAAAAATACACCTCCATGGGGGTTTCAAGCCCCGCGAGCAGGGCCTGCGTCGAAGGCGACAGGGTATGGATTTTTTTCTCTGAGAGGTCCAGGCGGTAGTTGGGCAGCTTCAGTGCCCAAACCAGGTTAAAGGCAAGAAAAAGCAGGACGATGACGATCAACGTCACGCCGAAGTTCATGAGGTTCCTCATGGGGGGTTCCTTTCTCAGCTTTTCCTGAAATTTAAAGTAAGGGTGGTTGCGGTGAGGAACGCAATGATCATGCTTATGAAGTACAACGTGTCATGCAGCGTCAGAAGGCCGCTATCTATCGAGCTGAAACGCATCTGTGGATTGAGTGAAATCAAACTATCGATCAGCCAGATGGGCGCCTGATGGTCCAACATATCCAGAACTAGTGATAACGTGCTTACTGCAAATAGTAGCGCGAGTGTGATCACAAAAATAATCAGACGATTATAGGCCAGTACACAGATGAGGCAGGCGAATGAAAGATAAGCACCTGCCAGTAGCCAACTCCCGATGGACTGAGCCAAGATGGTCGAATTGTCCGCGATGCCCAGATAATTTATGGTAATGACCAATGGGAAGTTCAATAAAATCGTGAGCGCACAGAGTGCCCAGGCGGCCAGGAATTTCCCCAGTGTCAGCTCCAGGGCGGAGACTGGCAGGGTGCTTGTAAAGCAAAATGCATCGTCTTTATGCTCGTTCGCCCAAAGCAGTGTTGAAATAATAGGAATGAAAAAAAGGTAAAGCCAAGGATGGAACTGAAAAAAAGCGTGTAAGTTTTCCGGAGTTTTTTCCAGGAAGTTTCCTACAAACAAGCCGAGCACAGTGTTGGCAACCAAGAAAGTCGCGATGCTTAAGTAAGTGGTCGGGCTCGACAAGTAACTGCTTAGTTGCCGCTTGAATATCACGGGTAGACGTTTCAATTGAGTGCCTCCTGGCTCAAGTGGTGGATGACATCGCTCAGGCGCCCCGGCTCAAGGCTCCAGGTATTGATCTTCCAGCGACGGTTGGCGACCAGGGCATTGACGTGTGGATAGATGATTTGCCCCGGCATCGCGAGCACGGTCACGCTGCCGGCGGTATGCCGGTCTTCCTCTATGCCGGCCACTCCCGGGAGCACGGCCAGCGCCAGCAGGTCGAGGGGGGCATCGGCGGCCAGGGTGATTGCCTGGTAATAGTGCGAATTGCGCTGTAGCTCGCTGACAGGGGCATCGGCCAGCAATCTGCCCTCGGCCATAACCAGCGCCCGTTGACAAATACACGAGAATTCTTCGGGATTGCGCGAGGCGACAATTACCGTCATGTCTTCCGCCAGGGACTGGATGAGCGTCCCGACCTTTTGCTTTTGCAAGGGGTCCAGGCCTGCTGTGGGCTCATCGAGTAACAGCAGCCTGGGGTCATGCAGGATGGCTTGGGCCAGCGCCACTTTGCGTTGGTGCCCCGCAGGAAGGGTGGCGATAGGTGAGTCAAGTACTCGCCAGAGCTCTAGGCGGGTGATTGCCCGATCCACCATCTTGCGCTTTTGCAGGCCACGCAGCCCGCGAACTTCGGCGATGAAACCGAGGAAGTTCTTGACTGTCATGTTGCCGTGGCCGAGTGCCGCTTCAGGTTGATAACCTATTATTTTTTTCGCTCTTATGGGGTGGGTTGAGATATTTGTGTCATGTATTTTTATGGTGCCGGAAGTTGCCTTGATTGCGCCTGAGAGCAATTTGAGTAATGTGCTTTTTCCTGCGCCCTCATGTCCAAACAATCCCAGGCATTCCCGGGAGGTAACGCTGAACGTCAAGTTGTCGATGGCAATCGTCTGTCCTGTTTTTTTTGTTAGATTTGTTATTTCGATCATTGGGCTTTTCTACTTGGTTGTTTGCCGGGGCATGCTGAGTAGACGGGGCTCTATAAGCCAGTGTCTTCGGTTTGAGAATTGCCGAACGTTGTGGGAAAAAGTACTGATCAAGTGTTTAAGGCGCTGCTTTGTTAAAAAATGGTACGTTCAATAGGGGCGTTTGGAAACGCTGAGTCGCTGGAATAAGGTAAGTCCTACATGTGCCTCAATCACTCGCTGAAACAATTGTGTTGTTCTTGGTGATATGTTGATTTTGATTTCATAGATGGCGTGTATATGAAGTACTACCGTAAAGGAGTCCGATACTCATGATGCTTCTGCGTACTCTTGTTCTTGAACATTCTGGTCATGATTCCCCGGTTAACGGTGCATTGCTCTGTTGCTTTGCGGTACCGCAAATCGCTGCGAACTTTCTCGTCTATAGCCTGGACGAAGAGGTCGAGCCTGGGAGTTCGCGGGTCTATATCGCTGCACTGCGCAGAAAGGCCGAGCGGTATTTTCTAGGAGGGGTCGAGTCCAAGGAGAACCTGCAACTGGCGATGAGCGTGCTCAAGCAGATCATCACCCTGGCCACCGCATCCGGGGTCAAGGATGGCAATTGCTCGGCGTCGCAGGTGGCGTATCACTTCATTGACTTGAAGGGCAGCAAGCTACCGACGGCGAGGCCTGAAGATCACCACTCACTGATGATCAAGAAGGTATTGGTGATGAAGGTGATCACTCTGGGGACTTCAGTCATTGGACTGCCTGCGATCGAGAGCGCCGAGTTGATTGTGCCGTCCATCCGTTTCTCGTCAAAAATGGTGTCGCCGCCCAATCCGGCAAATCGTAATGAGGCTGTGACGCAGGAGCCGGACGATGAACCGGCCGTAGTTCTGCCGGCGTTAATCCCTGAGGAGCCATTACCTACTCCGACGAAGGCGCCGCAGCCCGAGGAGCCGGCTCCGCGAGTGCAGGAGCCAGTGGCACCTTCCGAAGCCGCCCCGCCATCCGTGGTGCCGGATCAGGCGACCCTGCATGAGGTGGATACCACACTGACCAATCTTGCCCGGGTGGCGCAAGAGTTGACGCAACAGAAGCGTGCGGCGTTTGAGCAGCAGGAGGAACTTGAGCAGCAGAGAAGCCAGTTGCTACGGGAAAAAAACGCATTGGCGCAGGCCAATCAACAGTTGGCGGCGCTGGAAACTGACTTGCAGCAAAGAACCCTGGCGTTGAAGGGGCGTGAAGAGCAGCAGGCGCAGGTGCAGCAGGCAGAACAACGCCGTCTGGAGGGCTGGGCACGTCAGATCGAAGATGAGTCGTTCAGGCTGCAGGCGCTGGACCGTGCAACCCAGCAACAGGCTGAGCAACTGGCGAGCAGCATGGGGCAGTTATCGGGCCTGAGGGGCGATCTGCAGGCGGTGTTGAATCGCCTGGACGCCACCTTGTTTCCCGAGCAAAAGATCGAGGTGCAGCGCGGCGTGGATGCAGGCAGTTTGCCTGGTCCCGGTTGACCCTGGGAATCAGGCCTGGCTACTTTCTGGCGTTCATTTATTATCAAGGCCGACCAGTTGCCGTCAGGCAGCCAGTGCATCTCTGGTGGGTGTAGCGCTGGTTTGAACCAATGGAAGTTTGCGGGGGATGTGACGCTTTTGAGTACCAAGCTGATTACCAAAGAAGGTCATGAAGCGCTGAAGAAGGAGCTTGATTACCTGTGGCGAGAAAAGCGTCCTGATACCACGCGCAAAGTGACTTGGGCAGCTTCCCTGGGAGACCGCAGCGAGAACGCCGACTACCAGTACAACAAGAAGCTGCTGCGCGAAATCGATCGTCGGGTGCGTTACCTGCGCAAACGCCTGGAAGATATGCGCGTGGTGGAATACATGCCCGAGCAGGAGGGCAAGGTGTTCTTCGGGGCTTGGGTGGATATCGAAAACGAGCAGGGGGAGACCAAGCGTTTTCGAATCGTGGGCTATGACGAGATTTATGAGCGCATGGACTACATTTCCATCGACTCACCCATGGCCAGGGCGTTACTGCGCAAAGAGGTGGACGATGAAGCCATTGTGCAGACGCCAGGCGGTGAAGTGTGCTGGTGGATCACCGGCATCGAGTACATCAAGTAGCAGCCGACTTGCTGGCGATGGCGCCTTTAGTAAGGCCGGCTCCCAGGGGGGAGCCGGCTTTTTTTGTTTCAACCTTCGCGCAATACCGCCAGCGGGCTGGCGTTCAACGCCCGACGCGTACCGAATACCCCGGCACCACCGATCAACACGGCACCAATCAGCGGAAGCACCAGCAGCCACGGATGGGGGTGCCAGACCAGGTCGAAGGCATAGCGATACAGGACCAGCGTCACCAGTTCGGTACCCAGCGCCGCCAGCAGTCCGCTGACCGCACCCAGTAGCCCGAACTCGATGCGCCGGGCCTTGACCAGCAACTTGCGTTCCGCCCCCAGGGCGCGCAACAAGGCGCCTTGGCGGATACGTTCGTCCAGGGTGGCCTGAAGGCCCGAGAACAGCACCGCCATGCCAGCCGCCAGGACAAACAGCAGCACGTACTCCACGGCCAATGTGACCTGGGCCAGGATGCTGCGCAATTGGGCCAGCAGCGCCTCGACCTGCAGGATGGTCACTGCCGGAAAGGCTCGGGACAGGTCGACGATCTGCTGGTCATGGCCGGCGGCCAGATAAAAGCTGGTCAGGTAGGTGGCCGGCAGGTCCTTGAGGGTGCCCGGTTGGAAGATCATGAAGAAGTTGGGTTGGAAGTTGTCCCAGTTGATCTCCCGCAGGCTGGTGACGCGGGCCTCACGGTTTTCCCCGCCAACGGTGAAGATCAGGTGGTCGTTGAGCTTGAGCTTGAGGCTGTCGGCGACCTTGGCCTCGACCGACACGCCTGGTATGGCATCGCCCGGCTGATCAGACCACCAGGTGCCTGATGTGAGGGTGTTGCCTGGGGGCAGGTTGGCGGCCCAGGTCAGGCTCAGGTCCCTTTGTATCGCACGATCGCCACTGGAGTCCTTGCTGACAATTTCCTGCACCGGCTCGCCGTTGATGCTGATCAGGCGTCCCGGTACCACGGGATACAAGGGCGCTGCCTGCGCCTGCAGTTCAAGCAGGCGGGCACCGAAGGCGTCCTTGTCGGCCGGGAGGATGTTGAGGGCGAAATAGTTGGGAGCATCCTTTGGCAACTGGTTCTGCCAGGTGTCCAGCAACTCGCCACGCAGCAAGGCGATCAAACCCATCGATAGCAGGATCAGGCCAAACGCCAGGGACTGGCCCGCCGCGGCCAATGGGTGGCGTAACAACTGGCCCAGCCCCAGGCGCCAGGGCAGGGCGGCGCGTGCCAGCAGGCGGCGCAGGCTTTGCAACAACAGCAGGAGCAGGCCCCCGAGGATCAACGCGGCGATAACCCCACCGCCCAGTAGGGCGAAGGTCAGCACCAGGTCCAGGCTCAGGCGCCACATGATCAGGCCCAGGGCAAACAACGCGGCCCCATACACCATCCAGGTACTGGAGGGGATCGGCAGCAAGTCGCGCCGCAATACCCGCAGCGGCGGCACTCGGCCCAGGGCCGCCAGAGGGGGCAGGGCAAAACCGGCCAGGGCCACCAGCCCGGTACCGATGCCGGCTACGGCGGGTAGCAGCTCACCCGGCGGCACGTCTGCCGGCAGCAGGTCGTGCAACAGGTAAAACAGCCCCAACTGTGCGAGCCAGCCCAGTGCCGCACCGGCAAGGCTGGCCAGCAAGCCCAGGACAGTCAGCTGCAGGCTGAACAACAGCATGGTTTCCCGGCGCGACAGGCCCAGGCAGCGCAACAGTGCGCTGGCGTCGAAGCGGCGGCTGGCAAAGCGGTTCGCCGACAGCGCCACGGCCACCCCGGACAGCAGCACGGCAACCAGGCTGGCCATGTTCAGGTAGCGCTCGGCCTTGCCCAAGGCACCCCCGATCTGCTGGTTGCCGTCCCGTGCGTCCTGCAGGCGCTGGTTGGCGGCCAGCCCCGGCGTTATCTGGTCGCGATAGGTCTGCAGGGCGGTACTGGCTGGCGGCGCGCGCCACAGCTCGCGGTAGCTGACCCGGCTGCCCGGCTGCACTACGCCGGTGGCCTCAAGGTCAGCCAGGTTGATCATCACCCGAGGGGTGAGGCTATAGAAGTTGCCCGCCCGATCCGGCTCATAGGTGAGGACGCGCGCCAGGCGCAGGGTTTTCATGCCCACGTCGATGCTGTCGCCGACTTTCAGGTCCAGTGCTGTCAGCAGACGTGCCTCGACCCAGGCTTCACCGGCTTTCGGCCCGCCGCCCGAGGTTTCTTCGGCGAACGGTTCGGCCGCGCTTTTCAGTTGGCCGCGTAGCGGGTATTGCTCGTTGACTGCCTTGATGCTCGACAGCTGAATGCCGTTGTCGGTGGCGATGACGCTGGAAAACTCCACCACCCTGGCGTGCGTCAGGCCCAGTTGCGTGCCGCTGGTGACCTGCTCGGAACGGGCAGGGGAGCTGCCCTCCAGCACCAGGTCGGCGCCGAGGAACTCGGTGGCGCGCAGTAGCATCGCGCCGTTGAGCCGCGCCCCGAAATAACCGATGGCGGTGCTGGCGGCCACGGCCACCAGCAGGGCGAAGAACAACACGCGCAATTCACCGGCGCGGGCATCGCGCAATAACTGGCGTAGGGCAAGGCTGAACAGGCGCAACAGCGGCAAACGTGCCATCAAGGCTCCAGGGGCTCGACCATCAGGCCGGCTTCAAGGCGGATCAGGCGTCGGCAGCGATGGGCCAGGCGCTCGTCGTGGGTCACCAGCACCAGGGTGGTACCGTTTTCTTTATTGAGTTCAAACAGCAGGTCGCTGATGCGCTCGCCGGTGTGGCTGTCGAGGTTGCCGGTGGGTTCATCGGCAAACAGCACGTCCGGCTCGGCCGCGAACGCCCGGGCAATCGCCACGCGTTGCTGCTCGCCGCCGGAGAGCTGGCGGGGTGAATGGGTCAGGCGCTGGCCCAGGCCGACACGTTCGAGCAAGTGCCTGGCGCGCTCGCGGGCGTCTTTGCGCCCGTCCAGCTCCAGGGGCAGCATGACGTTTTCCAGGGCATTGAGGCTGTCGAGCAACTGGAACGACTGGAACACAAAGCCGACGTGTTCAGCGCGGATACGTGCCCGTTGATCCTCGTCCAGGACGCTCAGGGCCTGGCCGGCGAGGGTCACTTCACCGCTGCTGGGCAGGTCGAGCCCGGCCAGCAGGCCAAGGAGCGTGGATTTTCCGGAACCGGAGCTGCCGACGATAGCCAGGCTATCGCCCTTGTTCAGTTCCAGGCTCAGTTCGTGCAGGATGGTCAGTTCACCTTCCGCGCTGGGAACCACTTTGCTAAGGTTCTGCGCGGTGAGAATGCATGCGCCCATGGAGAATCCGATGCGAATATGGTTTTTGAGTGCTGGCCTGGCCCTGATGTGCATGGCCCAGAACGCAGCGGCGGGTACTGTCCTGATCGTTGGCGATAGTATCAGTGCCGGTTTCGGCCTGGATACCAGCAAAGGGTGGGTCGCACTGCTGGAGCAACGCCTCAAGAAGGAGGGTTTCGCCGATAAAGTGGTCAACGCCTCCATCAGCGGCGACACCAGTGCCGGAGGCTTGGCGCGGCTGCCGGCGGCGCTTGCAGAGCATAAGCCCGACGTGGTGGTTATCGAGTTGGGGGGGAACGACGGCTTGCGTGGGCAGCCGCCTGCGCAATTGCAACAAAATCTTGCGTCGATGATTGACCAGTCCAAGGCCGGTGGCGCCAAGGTGTTGCTGCTGGGGATGCAGTTGCCGCCCAATTATGGCCCGCGATATACCACTGCGTTTGCCCAAGTCTATGGTGCGCTGGCCAAGGAAAAAAACGTTCCGCTGGTGCCGTTTTTCCTTGAGGGCGTGGGCGGTCATCCGGACATGATGCAGGCCGATCAACTGCACCCGGCAGTCGGTGCCCAGGCCAAGTTGCTGGAAAATGTCTGGCCAACGCTAAAACCGCTGTTATGACGCTTTTCTAGCAGCGGTCTTTCGGCTAAGGTGGCGCCCCCGATTTGGAGCCCCCGATGTCGTCGCGTCCTGCCTGGTCCTTGTTTGCCTACCAACTGATCGAGCCCGACGAGCAGCTGGATCTGTTCGCCTGCCAGGAAGTGAAGGTGCATCTGGTGACGCGCCAGTTGGAGCTGGGCGGTACCATCGATCGCACGCTCTGCGGCACATTGCTGCCGGCCCAGCCACGCTGGTCTTCGGTGGATCGTTCGATCTTCCAGGACCAGCGCCTCTGCCCCTTGTGCCGGGCGATTCTCGAATCGCAAAAGCGGGGTACGCCGCCTATCTGGCCTGAACTGCGCTTCGAGCTTTAAGGGCAGGTACACGCTACAATCGCCATTTTACCCCCGTCGATCTGCGAAGGATTTTCCGGATGTTGTCGCGCCTGCCTGTCGTCACCCGCTGCCTGTCTCTCGCTGCCTTGTGTGCAGCCGGTCCTGTTGCGGCCCTGCAACTGCCCCTGCCACCACCGGGTGAAGACATTGTCGGCCAGGTCCAGGTGATCAAGGCCAAGTACGAAGACACCTTTGCCGACCTGGGGGTGACTTATGACCTGGGCTATTCGGAGATGGTTGCGGCCAACCCCGGCGTCGATGCCTGGTTGCCGGGTGCCGGGGCCGAGATTGTGCTGCCGACCCGTTTCATTTTGCCGCCGGGTCCCCGGGAGGGCATCGTGATCAACCTGGCCGAGTACCGCTTGTACTATTACCCCAAGGGCCAGGACGTGGTGTACACCTTCCCGCTTGGAATCGGTCGTGAAGGCTGGGGCTCGCCGATTGCCCATACCAGCATCATCGCCAAGACTCCCAATCCGACCTGGACCCCGCCAGCGTCAATCAAGGCCGAGCACGCTGCCGACGGCGACCCGTTGCCCAACGTGGTGCCGGCAGGTCCCGACAACCCCCTGGGGCCGTTCAAGTTCACCCTGGGCACGCCGGGCTACCTGATTCATGGTTCCAACAAGAAGTTCGGCATTGGTACCCGTACCAGCCATGGCTGCTTCCGCATGTTCAACAACAACGTGCTGGAGATGGCCAAGATGGTCCCGGTGGGCACGCCTGTGCGAATCATCAATGATGCCTACAAGTTCGGCATCAGCGGCGGCAAGGTCTACCTCGAAGCCCATGCGCCATTGAACGACGATGGCACGCCGTCGGTGGTCGACAAGCACACGGCAGTCATCAATGCGATGCTCAAGCGCGAAGACCTGGCCAACAACCTGCGGGTCAACTGGGATGAAGTGCGTGATGTCGTCGCGGCCGAAGATGGCTTGCCGGCGCAGATCGGCGAGCCGGGAGCGGCGCCGATGGTCACCAGCATGCCGGTCGATTTGCAGCAGTAACACCTGCCGTCAATCGAAGCCCGCCATGGATTGCTCCTGGCGGGCTTTTTATTGCCTTGGATCCATAGCTGAATCCCAGGCAATAAAAAGCCGATCCAAAAATGGATCGGCTTGATAACAACCCCGAAGGATTATTACTTGCGGCTAGCTTTTTCAAGCATACGCAGAGCGCGCTCGTTAGCTTCGTCAGCAGTCTGTTGTGCTTTTTGAGCAGCAGCCAGAGCTTCATCAGCTTTACGGTAGGCTTCGTCTGCACGGGCCTGGGAGCGAGCTGCTGCGTCTTCAGTTGCAGTCAGACGAGCTTCGGTTTCTTTGGAGACGCTGCTGCAACCGGTAGCCAGAACTGCGGCCAGAGCCAGAGCAGAGAATTTCAGAACGTTGTTCATCGTGTTCCCCTTCAAGGACTTTCTATTTAATGGCTACTATCTCAGAGTGAGCTAATAGCCGGCGTACATACTACCCATTACTTGTAGTAAGTAAACTGACGTAGCGCAAGAAGCAAAAAAAATTCTTGTGCCGAATCTATTTTGGCTAATCTTTAGCGAGTTTGTATAAAAAATATCCAGTTTTTGCTGCGCAGGCAAACATTGGATCCAGGCTGAAAGCACCGCCTGGCAAGTGTTAAACGTTGTAAGCCGATGTCAATTTATATATCTGCGCAAATACTATTGTTCAGATTGCCCGGGCGCTGACGGGCATCTTTCGCGCATGTAGAGGTGACTTTAAAAGCGTCGGTTCGTCTCAAGCTTCAACTGCCGGCAATGTTCAGGCTATCGACCATCGGATGTTCGATCAGCCCTTTCTATGTCCGCCAGCCTGATGGATGACGAGCGTCCCTTGAGCAATGACAGGATTGGTGCCTACTATTCCTTGGTGCGGGGCGTGAGTGCTGTAGGGCTTTTCTCGTTGTCGAAACCGGCACGGGGTGGCGTAGATGTTCCTTCGCCGGAAAAACATCGGTAAGGTAGGGGTCAGAAACCAAGACCCGCGAGGAGTAGTGATGAGCGAGGCGTTGTCCATCCACCATGACCAGGCTGGTCATCAGTTCGAGACCAATGTGGACGGTCATCGTGCCTATCTGACCTACATGGACCTGGGGAAACAGACCCTGGATATCTACCGCACGTTTGTGCCCAATGCCCTGCGTGGGCGCGGCATTGCTGCTGCGCTGACCGAAGAGGCGCTGCAATACGCCGAGAGCATGGGTTATACGGTGATCCCGTCCTGTTCCTATGTGGAGCGCTACATGGAGCGCCACCAGCGCCATGCCGCGAAGCTGTGAAAGCAAATATGCGCACATAAAAAAACGCCGGGCTTAGCCCGGCGTTTTTGTGTGCGTCAGGTACGTTTGCGCTTGGGCAATACGTCCTTGAGCTTGGCGTGCATGCTGCGCAGGGTGGTCTCGGTGGCAGACCAGTCGATGCAGGCATCGGTGATCGACACGCCGTATTGCAGGTCGGCCAGATCTTTTGGAATCGCCTGGCAACCCCAGTTCAGGTGACTCTCGACCATCAGGCCGATAATCGACTGGTTGCCTTCCAGGATCTGGTTGGCCACGTTCTCCATCACCAGCGGTTGCAGTGCCGGATCTTTATTGGAATTGGCGTGACTGCAATCAACCATGATGTTTGGCTTGATCTTCGCCTTGGTCAGCGCCTGTTCGCACAAGGCCACGCTGACCGAATCGTAGTTGGGCTTGCCATTACCGCCACGCAGTACTACGTGGCCATAGGCGTTGCCCTTGGTGGTGACGATGGACACGCCACCTTCCTGGTTGATCCCCAGGAAACGATGCGGGCTGGAAACCGACTGCAAGGCGTTGATCGCCACGGTCAGGCCGCCATCGGTACCGTTCTTGAAACCCACGGCCGAGGACAGGCCAGAGGCCATTTCGCGGTGGGTTTGCGATTCGGTGGTACGTGCACCGATCGCCGACCAGCTGATCAGGTCTTGCAAGTACTGCGGGGAAATCGGGTCCAGGGCTTCGGTGGCCGTGGGCAGGCCCATTTCAGCCAGGTCCAGCAGCAACTTGCGGCCAATATGCAAGCCGTCCTGAATCTTGAACGAGTCGTCCAGGTACGGATCGTTGATCAGGCCTTTCCAGCCGACGGTAGTACGCGGCTTCTCGAAATACACGCGCATCACCAGGTACAGGGTGTCGGACACTTCCGCAGCCAGCACCTTGAGGCGTTCGGCGTACTCATGGGCAGCCTTGAGGTCGTGGATCGAGCAAGGGCCGATCACCACGAACAGGCGGTGGTCAGTGCCGTCGAGGATGTCACGAATGACTTCGCGGCCCTTGGTGACAGTCTGCAGGGCAGCGTCGCTCAAAGGGATTTCGCGCTTGAGCTGATCGGGCGTGATCAGGGTCTCGTTGGATTCGACGTTTAGGTCGTTGATCGGTAAATCAGCCATCGTGTTACTCGTCAGGGTCACGGGTGCCGGCCGCCAGCGAACCCCGTGCGGCGGAGCACAGCATGATTTAAATGCAGCGGGGAGCCGAACCTTAGCGCGTACAAGCCTGCTCGACAATGGGCAATTGCGCGTGTTGTCGTGTGGCCTGATAGTGTGTTGCCTGGTTAAAGGTGGTGGTGCGGATCGAGTGAAAGCGTTTGAATTGACGGATTTGGATATCGACCAGCAGTTGCTGGCGCTGCCTGGTGCTTCGCTGCTGGTGTTTACCAGTGTCGGCTGTTCCAGTTGCCGTTGGGCGCGCCAGCAGCTACCCGGCTGGAATCTGCCGGTGGCGCGCATCTGCTGGGTCGACGCTGGGCACAATGGCGGCGCGGTTGCGCGCTACGGGATCTTTCATTTGCCGGCTTTATTTGTAGTGTGCGAGGGTCAACTCCACGGCGCACTACAGGTGGGCCTGAACCCGAGTGACCTCAGCGACGCTATAAATGAGGCGCTCCAACAAGAACCAGAGGAGTTGCCATGACGAGTGCAGTTGAACCTGGGCCGCGCATTGGGATTATCGGCACCGGTGCCATCGGTGGTTTTTACGGGTTGATGCTGGCACGTGCCGGTTTTGACGTGCATTTCCTGTTGCGCAGCGAATATGCGGCGGTGAGTGAGCGTGGCTTGCAACTCAATAGTTCGGTGCATGGGGCCTTGAGCCTGCACCCGGTCCAGGCCTATGCCAATGCGGCCGACATGCCGCCTTGCGACTGGCTGCTGGTGGGCACCAAAACCACCGGCAACGTTGAGCTGGCACCGACCATTGCCCAGGTGGCGGCGCCGGATGCCAAGGTCGTGCTGTTGCAAAATGGCCTGGGTGTCGAGGACGGCCTGCGCGAACATTTGCCTGAGTCCCTGCATTTGCTCGGCGGGCTTTGTTATATCTGCGTGCACCGTTCCGGGCCGGGGATCGTCGAGCACCAGGCCATGGGCCGGGTCAGTCTTGGCTATCACAGTGGCAATGCCGCACAGGATGCAGACCGCCGCCAGGCGATTGTGGAGGAGGGCGCCGGGCTGTTCCGCCAGGCCGGGATCGACTCCCAGGCCATGCCTGACCTGGACCAGGCACGCTGGCATAAGCTGGTGTGGAATGTGCCATACAACGGCCTGTCGGTGCTGCTCGGTGCCAATACCTCGGAGTTGATGGCTGACCAATCCAGCCGGGAATTGATCCAGGGCCTGATGGCCGAAGTGGTGCAAGGCGCCCATGCATGCGGCCATGAAATCGCACCTGGCTACGCCGCGCAGATGTTCAACATGACCGAGCGTTTGACGGACTATTGGCCCAGCATGTATCACGATCATCTGCACCAGCGCCCCCTGGAACTGGCTGCGATCTACGCCCGTCCGCTGGCTGCCGCCCAGGCCGCCGGCTGTGAAATGCCGCGGATGCAGGCGCTGTATCAAGCCTTGGGCTTTATTGATCGACGCAACGGCTGAGGAACAGACATGGCCAAAGGCATGAGCGACAAACTGGTACTGGCGATTTCCTCGCGGGCACTGTTCGACCTGGGCGAAAGCCACAAGGTTTATCTGGCCCAGGGCGTCGAGGCGTACCGCAAGTACCAGATCGACCACGAGGAAGAAATCCTTGAGCCCGGGGATGCGTTCCCTCTGGTCAAGAAGCTCCTGACCCTCAATGCCAGCCTGGGCCGCGCGCGGGTCGAGGTGGTGCTGGTGTCGCGCAACAGTGCCGATACCGGTTTGCGCGTGTTCAATTCGATCCAGCATTACGGCCTGGATATTTCCCGCGCGGCCTTTGTCGGTGGGCGCAACCCCCACCCTTACCTGGCGGCGTTTGGCTGCCACCTGTTCCTCTCCACCCATGCCGAAGATGTGCGCAGCGCACTGGATGCCGGTTTTGCGGCTGCGACCATTCTGTCTGGCGGCGCCCGCCGGGCTTGCAGTGCCGAATTGCGGATTGCCTTCGATGGCGATGCGGTGCTGTTTTCCGACGAGTCCGAGCGCGTCTACCAGAGCGGCGGCCTGGAAGCCTTCCAGGCCAGCGAGCGGCAAGCGGCCCGCGAACCGCTGCGCGGCGGGCCATTCAAAGGGTTCCTGGCCGCCCTCAATCTGTTGCAACGTGAGTTCCCCGATGAGTCCTGCCCGATCCGCACGGCGTTGGTGACGGCGCGTTCGGCCCCGTCCCACGAACGGGTGATCCGTACGTTGCGCGAGTGGGACATCCGCCTGGATGAGTCGCTGTTTCTTGGCGGCCTGGAAAAATCCGCGTTCCTTGAGGCGTTCGCCGCCGACGTGTTTTTTGACGACCAGGCCGGCCATTGCGAGAAAGCCAGGGAGGTTGTGGCCACCGGGCATGTGCCCCATGGCGTGAGCAATGAGCCAAAAGTCCAGGTCCAGAGCTAAGTTCATCGCAGTCGCGGAGGCGCTGCTAAGCTGAAACAATCCCCGCCATCCTGGCAGCCCGGGAGGTTCTATGATTCGGTCGATGTTGTACGCCTCAGACCTGGGTGTTTATGCGCCTTACGTGATGCAGCATGCGCTGGCGATGGCACGTACGTTCAAGGCGGATCTGTATGTGATTCATGTGGTAGAGCCGATCGGGCTGTTCGCAGAGTCGGTGCTTCAAACCTATCTTGATGAACAGGCCTTGAGCGAATGGCAGAGCCAGGGGCTCAATACAGTAATGGCGAACATCGAGCAGCGGGTGCTGGACAGTTTTCGTGAAGAGTTGCAGGACGGCGAGCAGGACTTGCAGGCGATTCGTTCGGTGCGGGTGATCCAGGGGGATCCCGCCCAAGTGATTCTCGACCAGGCGCAGAAACTCTCGGTGGATTTGTTGATCGTAGGGAGTCATAGCCAGGGCGCAGGGATCTCGACGCCACTGGGGCGTACCGCGGCGCGGGTGTTGCAGTTGTCTCAGGTACCGGTCTATCTGGTGCCTTTGCTGCAGCGTCGGCGCAGTGATGATGTGTGATGGGGCGTAAACGATAAAAAGTTCTAGATTTATCAATCCAACCTTTAATATAGTTATATACCGTCGCTGATATCCGTGGCGTCTATCTGCTTTGAGGGACACATATGAAGCTTCAACAATTGCGCTACATCTGGGAAGTGGCGCACCACGACCTCAACGTTTCCGCCACGGCTCAAAGCCTCTACACCTCGCAACCGGGTATCAGTAAACAGATCCGCCTGCTCGAAGACGAATTGGGCGTCGAAGTGTTCGCCCGCAGCGGCAAGCACCTGACCCGCGTCACACCCGCTGGTGAGCGCATCATCACCACGGCCGGTGAGATCCTGCGCAAGGTTGAAAGCATCAAGCAGATCGCCCAGGAATTCTCCAACGAGAAAAAAGGCACCCTGTCGATCGCCACCACCCACACCCAGGCCCGTTATGCGCTGCCGCCGGTGATCAGTTCGTTCATCAAGCAGTACCCGGACGTGGCCTTGCACATGCACCAGGGCTCGCCGATGCAGATCGCGGAAATGGCAGCTGACTGTACTGTCGATTTTGCCATCGCCACCGAAGCCCTGGAGCTGTTCGGCGACCTGGTGATGATGCCGTGCTATCGCTGGAACCGCTGCGTCGTGGTGCCCCAGGGGCACCCATTGGCTAAGCTGCCGAAGCTGACCCTGGAAGCGCTGGCGGAATATCCGATTGTCACCTACGTGTTTGGCTTCACCGGCCGTTCCAAGCTCGACGAAGCCTTCAGTCATCGCGGCCTCACGCCCAAAGTGGTGTTCACCGCGGCTGATGCCGACGTTATCAAGACTTACGTGCGCCTGGGCCTGGGCGTCGGCATCGTGGCCAAGATGGCCGTCGATACCAAGCTCGACAGCGACCTGGTGGTGCTCGATGCCAGTGAACTGTTCGAGTCCAGCGTGACCAAGATCGGTTTCCGTCGTGGCACGTTCCTGCGTGGCTTCATGTGCGATTTCATCGAGAAGTTCGCCCCGCACCTGACCCGTGAAGTCATGGCCAAGGCGATCCAGTGCCACAACAAGCAGGAACTGGAAGAGCTGTTCGACGGCGTTGAACTGCCGGTTCACTGACCGACCTAGCGGGCCTCGGTCACCACGAACTGTTGCCGGGCGCCCGCTACTAGAATCTCTACCTCATCCCCCTCGAACTTGCCCAGCAGGCTTTTGCCCAGCGGCGAGCGAGGGGTGATGACGGTCACCAACTGCCCCACCACATAGACTTTCAGGCCTGCCGCGTCCGGCGCGAGGAGCAGCCATTGCTGACGGCCGCTGTCATCTTCGAGGCCGAGCAGGGTGCCCACTTCGATACCCCGTTGCTCATCGTAGGGTCGCAGGTTCAGGTTCTGGCACAACACCAGTGACTGCCTGATTTCCTCCACGCGCTTGGCTTGCCCGGCGGCGAGGTAAGACGCCTCCAGGCCCAGGGTGTCGTATTTGTTCTCGGCGATGTTTTCTTCGTGGGTCGCGGTCTCGTAGGCGGTTTGCGCGGCGCGTTGCGCCACATCCAGGTCGGCGGCGAGTTTTTCCAGGATCAACTGGAGGACGGCATGTTTATTCATGGGGGCTTGCGGCTCAATCACAGAATTGCAGGACGTTGGCCCGGCTCTTGTCGCTGGGGGCGTTCTGGTCCTGTTGGAGCCAGAACTGGCATTTGGGGTTGGACAGGTTGCGCGGGTTGGCTCGCGCCTGGTCCAGCGTCTGTTGTTGTTCCTGCTTGTGCAGGTTCTGTTGGTATTGCTCAAACATTTGGTTGGGCGGCTCTGGCGTCACGGTCGGCGGCGCGCCCAGTTGTTGCACGGCCTGGGTGACGGCGGCCACAGGTTGTTCAAGCAGGTAGCGCGAGGCCAGCCAGCCTGTCAGCGCGATGGCGACAAAGCCCAGCCACAGGCCCAGGGCCACGGCAATACTGAGTTTGAACAGCGACATCGGGCGATCGGACATGGCGGCCTCCTGGCGGACGGTTGCGGTGAGCGAGGGATTGTCGCATAGCCAGCGTGCAGAATAATCGCGATCAACCCTTCTGCATGACGGCATTTATGCGGACAATCGAGCCTTTGAATGATGGAGCCCGGAATGAAAGCCCGCTGGGATATTTTTTGCAGCGTCGTCGACAACTACGGCGACATCGGCGTGACCTGGCGCCTGGCCCGGCAATTGGCAGCAGAACACGCCTGCGTGGTGCGCCTATGGGTCGATGACTTGCGGGCGTTCGAGCGCATGTGCCCAGAGGTGGAGGTGCAGTTGGACCAGCAATGGCAAGAGGGCGTCGACGTACGTCACTGGTCACAGGACTGGGCGCCTACGCCAGCGGCTGATGTGGTGATTGCCGCATTTGCCTGCCAATTGCCCCATGACTATATGGAGGCCATGGCGGGGTGCGAGCACTCGCCACTGTGGATGAACCTCGACTATTTAAGCGCCGAGGAATGGGTCGTTGGTTGCCACGGCCTGCCGTCGGTGAAGTTCAAGGGTGTGCAAAAGTATTTCTTCTTTCCGGGATTTCGCCCTGGCACGGGGGGCTTGCTGCGTGAGGCCGGGCTGATCGAGCGGCGCCAAGCCTTTCAGCGTGATTTGCAGGGCCGGCAAAAATTCCTGCAAGGGCTGGGCGTCTTTCCCGCAAAGGGCGCGCGGTTGATGTCGCTGTTTGCCTATGAAAACGCCGGGCTGGCCAGTTGGCTAGACGTGTTGGCGGCTGATGGGCAAGCCACTCATCTGTTGGTGCCGGAAGGGCGCATTCTTGGCGACGTGCAGCGCTGGTTGGGTGTGGAGGCGTTGGCCGCAGGGGATATTCACCTGCGCGGGACGCTGACGGTACAGGTGCTGGCGTTCGTGCGGCAGGAACAATACGACCGCCTGCTGTGGTGCTGCGACTTCAATGCCGTGCGCGGCGAAGACTCCTTTGTGCGTGCGCAATGGGCTGGGCGCCCGTTGCTATGGCACATCTACCGCCAGGACGAAGATATCCACCTGGACAAGCTCGATGCCTTCCTCGCGCTCTATACCCAGGCCCTGTCGGCACCCGCAAAAGCCGCGCTGATCGCCCTATGGCAAGCCTGGAACACCGACAGCGATATGGCCTCAAGCTGGAAAATCCTGCTGGGGCATTGGCCGGAACTGACCGAGCACGCCGAAAAATGGTGTCTGGAACAGGCCTTGCAGGCTGATCTTGCGACGGCGCTGGTACAGTTTTATGAAAATTGGATATGATACGCGACCTTGATTTTTGTAAATCCCATCCAAATTTCGGATATTCGTAATGAAAACTGGTAAAGAACTGAAACCCGGTACCGTGATCCGTATCGACAACGACCCTTGGTTGGTTCAGAAAGCTGAGTTCACCAAGTCTGGTCGTAACAGCGCAATCATGAAGACCAAGCTGAAGAACCTGCTGACCGGTTACAAGACCGAAACCGTATACAGCGCCGATGACAAGCTGGACGACGTAATCCTCGACCGTAAAGAAGCGACCCTGTCGTTCATCAGCGGCGACACCTACACGTTCATGGACACCACCGACTACACCATGTACGAGCTGAACGCTGAAGACATCGAAGCCGTTCTGCCATTTATCGAAGAAGGCATGACCGACGTCTGCGAAGCGATTTTCTTCGAAGAGCGCCTGGTTTCCGTAGAGCTGCCGACCACCATCGTGCGTAAGGTTGCCTACACCGAAGGTTCCGCTCGCGGCGACACTTCGGGCAAAGTGATGAAGCCGGCCAAGCTGGCTAACGGTACCGAACTGCAAGTGGCTGACTTCATCGAAATCGACGACCTGATCGAGATCGACACCCGTGAAGGTGGTTCGTACAAAGGTCGCGCCAAGAAGTAATTCTGGCGTTACTGATAAAAAACCCGACCAAGAGTCGGGTTTTTTTATGCCTGGTGACCAGTCACACCGTGATATGCAAACGCACATCGACGTTGCCACGGGTGGCATTGGAGTAAGGGCAGACCTGATGTGCGGCATCCACCAGGCTTTGCGCCTCATCTTGTTCCAGGCCGGGCAGGGACACGTGAAGGTCGATGTCCAGGCCAAAACCACCGGGGATCTGGCCGATGCCCACATGGGCGGTGATCGAGGCGTCATCGGGGATTTTGCGTTTGCTCTGGCTGGCGACGAATTTCAGGGCGCCGATAAAGCAGGCCGAATAGCCAGCGGCGAACAGTTGCTCGGGGTTGGTGGCCTGGCCGCCAGCGCCGCCCAACTCTTTGGGTGTAGAAAGTTTGACGTCGAGGATGTTGTCGCTGGAAACGGCACGACCATCACGGCCGCCAGTGGCGGTGGCTACTGCGGTATACAGAGTTTGCATGGGAGATTCCTCGCGGTTTGGTTTGCGCTAAAAGTTTGCGCGCTAAGTAAGTGGCGAGGTGAATGTATCGCGCAAATGTTTAGTGCGCAATATAAATTTCCAAGCTAATCCCAATCCCTATAGGAGCCGGCTTGCCGGCTCCTATAGGGGGGATGTTCGGTCGAAAACAGTGTGAGGGTCAGACGCTACCCTGCAGGTTCCTGCGCAATTCCAGCAAATCCGCCTGCAGCTTTTGCAGTTGCTCCATCTGCATACCGCTGGCGCCGAGAATGCATTGGGGGATATCCATGGCCTTGTCCCGCAGCGCTCGGCCGGTTGCGGTCAGCTCTACGACGACTACGCGCTCATCGTTGCGGCTACGGGTGCGACTCAGCAGGCCCTCGGCTTCCAGGCGTTTGAGCAGCGGTGTCAGTGAGCCGGGATCGGTCAGCAGGCGGCTACTGATTTCGCCTACGGTCAAACCATCTTCTTCCCACAACACCATCATCGCCAAATACTGTGGGTAGGTCAGGCCAATGGCTTGCAGCAGGGGTTTGTAGACCTTGGTCATCAACAACGATGTGGAGTGCAAGGCAAAACACAGTTGGTTGTTGAGGAGCAGGGAATCGCAAGTGTCGGTCATGGCAGTGCCTTAAAACGTATTTGCTCTGGAATCTAGCGGCCAAACCTTTAACGCGCCAGATAATTCTGTGGCAGCGGTCAGCCCCAGCCGCTTTGTAACGCCAGATCCCACGGTGGAACAGGGCTGAAACGGCTCTTGAGATACTCCAGCAGCAGGCGGCTGCGGGCGTTGGCCTGCTGTTCCAGGCGCAGGGCGTAGATGCCAGCGGTTTCTGCCGTAGGCAGGCCGTTTTCGCAGAACAGCGGCACCAGTTCACCGCGCACCAGATACTCGCTGGCCAGCCAGGTGGGCAGGTGTGCGATGCCCAGCCCGGCCAGGGCGCCGGATAGCAGGGCTTCGGCATTGTTGGCGCTCATGCGGATGCGCTGCGGACGGTAGGTGTTCTTGCGGCCATCGAGTTCAAAGCGCCAGGCGAACATTGGCGCCAAGCCTTCCCAGTCCAGGCCATCGTGCTCGTTGAGCTGGCTGGGATGGGTCGGAGTGCCGCGGTTCTTCAGGTAGGCCGGGCTGGCGCAGGCGATGCGCACGATGCTGGCCAGCGGCGTGGCGATCAGCCGTGTATCGACGATATGCCCCGCGCGCAGCACCAGATCAACCTTGCCCAAGTGCTCGCCCTGCATGTCGACAAAGCTGTCGATCAGGTGCAGGTGCACATCCAGCCCCGGGTAGACCGTCAGAAAGTCTGCGATTGCGGGCGCCAGGTGCCGACGCCCAAACGCGGCGGGTGCATCCACGCGAATCAGGCCTTCGGGCGCATGGCTCAAGGACACGGCCTCGGCTCGGGCCAGTTGCAGCTCCCGGACAATCCGCCGTGCACGCTCGGCAAACGCCGTGCCTGCCGGCGTGGGGAGCACCGCATGGGTACTGCGCAGGAAGAGCCGGCTACCGACGGCACTTTCCAGGCTGTCGATCCGGCGGGCCACGGCGGAAGGCGTGAGGGGGTGGCGGCGCGCGGCAGCAGAAAAACTGCCTGCCTCCAACACATCGAGGAACAGGCCCAGTTGATCAGTCAAGGTGGTGGGGTTCATGGGGGCTCGCTTGTGCGGATTTGGCATAGCCATTGTGCGTTGCTGTGCGTTTCCATGCCAGAGGGGACTGCGTAGGATGCAGGGCTTGAGACGGTGGGGGTGTAGTTGTGGTGGATATGGCGATGTATGTGGTGCTGGGCGTAGCCTTGGGTACCGTTGGTGGTCTGTTTGGCATCGGTGGCGGGCTGATCGCGATCCCGGTGCTGGGCGTGCTGTTCGGCCTGGATCAGCAAATCGCCCAAGGGACTGCGTTGGTGATGGTCGTGCCCAATGTGATGCTGGCGTTGTGGCGTTATCACCAGCGCAATCGGATCGAGCTGCGTCATGCCTTGCCACTGGGGCTCATGGGCTTTTGTTTTGCCTGGTTGGGGTCGATCTGGGCGGTGGGGATCGATGCGGGGATCATGCGTATTGGCTTTATTGCGTTTCTGGTGGCGCTGTCGGCATACAACCTGTTGCGCATGGTCACCAGCAATGCGCCACCGTCACCGCAGATGCGCTATTCCTGGCCGTGGCTCGGGGTGTTGGGGGCGGTGTCCGGCTCCATGGGCGGGTTGTTCGGCGTCGGTGGTGCGGTGGTTGCAACCCCGGTGTTGACCAGTATTTTCGGCACCACCCAAGTGGTCGCCCAAGGCTTGTCCCTGGCGCTGGCTTTGCCCAGTACCAGCGTCACGTTGGTGACCTATGCCTGGCATCAGGAAGTGGATTGGCTGATCGGCGTGCCCCTCGCCGTTGGTGGGCTGCTCAGCATCAGTTGGGGGGTGAAGATCGCCCACGCATTGCCGGAGCGATTGCTGCGCGGGTTGTTCTGCGGCTTCCTGGTGGTGTGCGCGGTGATGTTGACCTTTAAGGTCTGAAGCCCTCAACAATGTACTGCGCCAGGCATTCGGTGATCGGAGAGGCCATGGCGGGATTGCGCAACAGCCGCAAATTGACCATCGGCAGCGTGCCGAAGCCCTCGTCGCTGCCGAGTATGCGCAGATCGTCTGTCACCAGGCTTTCCATCATCACCATCGCGGCCAGGCCTGCACCGACTACCGCCTGAATCGCTGCGCCATTGGAGCTGTGATAGGCCAGGCGATACGGACGCCCCGCGGCATCCAGCGCCGCGGTGGCCCAGTGCGTGCAATAACTGTCCATGCCGGAAATTGCCAGGGGCAGGACTTCATGTTCGTCCACGCAGAAGCAGTGGGAGGCCACCCAGACCATGCGTTCGGTGCGCAGCAGTTCACCAACTTCGCTCCCCGGCTCGCGACTGATAACGGTCAATGCCAGGTCACGTCGCTGCATCAGCACTGGCGTGCCTTCGCAGTGCATCTCGATCTGGATCAGCGGGTACGCCTTGGAGAACCGCTGGAGAATGCCGGGCAGGTAGCGCATCACGTAGTCGTCCGGCGTACCGATGCGCACCAGCCCGACCATGTGCGGTTCACGCAAGGTATTGAACACCTCGCTGTGCAGCTTCAGGATGCGCCGCGCATACCCCAGCAGCACCTGGCCTTCGGGCGTGAGCTTGACCTGTCGGCCGTCACGCTCGAACAGCTTGCGTTGCAGCACGTCCTCTTCCAGGCGCTTCATCTGCATGCTTACCGCTGACTGAGTGCGATTGATCTGCTCGCCAGCCCGGGTAAAACCACCCAGGTCGGCAATGGCGACGAAGGTGCGCAGCACCTCGGTATCGATACTGGGGTAGTTGGGCAATTGATCAATCTCTGAGATGTATTTCATAAAAAACATTCGTTGGATTGATGTTAGTGCCAGGCACAGACTTTAGTCATCCCCAGTGGAGGGCGAGATGATGAAAGGTCGAATCGATCATGGGTTACTGGCGAAGCGCCGCTTTGCTGGGCTGTTTCAAAGGGTTTCGCGTTGGTACGCCCTGCAGTGCGAGCGGCAGTTGCTGGCAGAGTTGAGTGATGAATCCCTCAAGGATATCGGCTTGACCCGCAGGGATGTCGAGCATGAGCGCCACCGGCATTCCTGGAACGATCCTTTGGGTAAATGACGGCTTCGCGCTACAGTCTGTGGGCCAAATCAGGAGATGCACATGCCCGCAGATCTGAGTTTCTCCCTTAAGCAGGCGCGTCGCATGGCGTTGGCGGCCCAGGGCTTTTCCGGGCGCCCACCGCCTGTGCAGGTCAAGGCTGTGCAGGTCAATCGCTTGATCGAGCGCCTGGGGGTGCTGCAGATTGACTCGGTCAATGCCGTGGTGCGTTCGCACTATCTGCCGCTGTTTTCCCGCCTGGGCAATTATTCGCCGCTGCTGCTGGAACAGGCCGCCTGGAGTCAGGGGCGGCGGCGCACGTTGTTTGAATATTGGGGGCATGAGGCCTCGCTGCTGCCCATGGCCCTGTATCCGCTGATGCGCTGGCGTATGCAACGTGCGTCCGAGGGGCAGGGGATCTATCAGCAGATGGCGCGTTTTGGACGCGAGCAACAGGCCACCATCCGCCGGGTATTGGCCATCGTCGAGCAGCAAGGCGCGCTGGGGGCTGGCAGCCTGTCGACCCGTCAGGAACGCGCCGGGCCCTGGTGGGACTGGAGTGACGAAAAGCACGCGCTGGAGTGGTTATTCGCCGCCGGCCTGGTGACGGTGGCCGGGCGTCGCGGTTTCGAGCGTTTGTACGACCTTCCGGAGCGCGTCATTGCCCCGGCGATTCTGCAACAGGCGCCCTTGAGTGAGCACAGTGCCCAACGTGGGTTGCTGCTGCATGCCGCGACGGCGTTGGGTGTGGGGACGGAAAAGGACCTGCGTGATTATTTTCGCCTTGAGCCAGCAGACAGTCGCGGGCGCCTTGCCGAGCTGGTCGAGGATGGGCAATTGCAGGCCTGCCAGGTCCAGGGGTGGAAACAGCCGGCGTACTGCCTGCCCGAGCCAAGCGTCCCGCGCAAAGTCACGGCCAGTGCCTTACTGTCGCCTTTCGATTCATTGATCTGGGAGCGCAGCCGTACCGAGCGGCTGTTCGAATTCCGTTATCGGTTGGAGATCTACACCCCGCAGGACAAAAGGGTGTACGGCTATTACGTGCTGCCATTCCTGCACAACGAACGGATTGCGGCGCGCGTGGATTTACGGGCCGAGCGCGCCAACGGGCGGCTGGCGGTCCATGCGGTGCACGAAGAAGAGCCGGGGTTGGACGAGGCGGGGATGTTGGCGTTGGCGTTGAATTTGCGGCAGATGGCTGATTGGTTGGGGTTGGAACAGGTGCAGATCAACTGTCAGCGGCCCAGTGCGGCCCGGTTGCGGGTGGCGATGCTGGCAATGGAGGCAGGCAGGTAGGGCTGCTGTGGCGAGGCCGCTCGCCACAGCGGGCCTCGCGGTCCTAGCGTTTAACCTGCTTCAGCGTCTCGGCAATCAGGAACGCCAGCTCCAGCGACTGATCGGCATTCATCCGCGGGTCGCAGTGGGTGTGGTAGCGGTCCGACAAGCCATCTTCGGTAATCGGTCGCGCACCACCAATGCACTCGGTGACATTTTGCCCGGTCATTTCGATATGAATCCCGCCGGCGTAAGTACCTTCGGCTTCATGGACCTGGAAGAATTCCTTCACTTCGCTGAGGATCTGCGCGAAGTCCCGGGTCTTGTAGCCACTGCTGGCCTTGATGGTGTTGCCATGCATCGGGTCGCTGCTCCACAGCACCTGCTTGCCTTCGCGCTGCACGGCACGGATCAGGTTGGGCAGGTGATCGCCGACCTTGCTGGCGCCCATGCGCGCGATCAGGTTCAGGCGGCCGGGGTCGTTGTCCGGGTTGAGGATATCGATCAAGCGAATCAGGTCGTCGGGGTTCATGCTCGGGCCGACCTTGACCCCGATCGGGTTGTTCACCCCGCGCAGGAACTCGACGTGTGCGCCATCGAGCTGGCGCGTGCGGTCGCCGATCCACAGCATGTGGGCCGAGCAGTCGTAGTAATCATTGGTCAGGCTGTCGCGGCGCACGAAGGCTTGCTCGTAGTTGAGCAGCAGCGCTTCGTGGGCGGTGAAGAAGCTGGTCTCGCGCAATTGTGGCGAGGTGTCCATGCCGCAGGCGCGCATGAAGGCCAGGGTCTCGTCGATGCGATCCGCCAGTTGGCTGTACTTGTCGGCCAGCGCGGAGTTGGCGATAAAGTCCAGGTTCCACTTGTGCACCTGATGCAGGTCGGCAAAGCCGCCCTGGGCGAAGGCCCGCAGCAGGTTCAAGGTGGCGGTGGACTGGTGGTAGGACTGCAACAGGCGGTCGGGGTCCGGGACGCGGCTTTTCTCGTCGAAACCGATGCCATTGACGATATCGCCACGGTAAGCAGGCAAGGTGATGCCGTCGATGGTTTCATCGTTGGCCGAGCGCGGCTTGGCGAACTGGCCAGCCATGCGCCCGACTTTGACCACCGGGCAGCCAGCGGCGAAGGTCATGACAATGGCCATTTGCAGCAACACTTTAAACGTGTCACGGATCTTTGCGGCGGAGAACTCGGCAAAGCTCTCGGCGCAGTCGCCACCTTGCAGCAGGAACGCGCGACCCTGGGTCACCTCGGCAAACTGGCGGCGCAGCTCCCGGGCTTCGCCGGCGAAGACCAGTGGCGGGTAACTGGCCAGGCTCTGCTCGACCTGCAGCAAATGTGCGGCGTCGGGGTAGCGGGGTTGTTGCTGGATCGGCAGGGCGCGCCAGCTGTCGGGGCTCCAAGGTTGGCTCATCGTGAACTCGAATGAATGTCGGGAGCGTGCATGTTATCAGCAATTAGTGCGTGACCTGCTGGCGCTGCTTGGCCGACAATCGCGCCTTTCCCGCTTGCTACCAGGCGGCTTGAGCCCGTGCCCGGGCCCGTTAGGAGATGAAATGACTGAGGAGCGCGTCGAGCGCCTGTTGGCTGAGGTCCATGATGACTTCGGCATGATTCGCGTGCTGGAAGTGGCTGACTACCGCTTTCTCGAGTTTGGCGATGCCATCGAGCAGAGCTGTGTGTTCACCGCCGACCCCAGCTGGCTCGAGTACGACTACACCCGCGCCATGTTGATTGGCGCCTTGTGCCATGAGCAGCCCGAAAGCGCGCTATTTCTCGGCCTGGGGGCCGGGACGCTGACCCAGGCGTGCCTCAAGTTCCTGCCCCTGGAGGATGTCGAGGCCATTGAGCTGCGTCCGGACGTGCCGCGCCTGGCTATCGAGTATCTAGGGTTGGATGATGACCCGCGGTTGTACATCCGCGTGGGCGATGCGTTGGAGTTGCTGGAGACGGCAGAGCCGGCAGACCTGATTTTCGTCGACCTGTATACCGATGTGGGGCCTGGGGTTGGCCACCTGGCCTGGACCTTCCTGGAAAACTGCCAGAAGAAACTCAACCCCGGCGGTTGGTTGGTGATCAACCAGTGGGCGACCGATGATGGCAAGCCGCTGGGTGCTGCACTGCTGCGCGGGCTTTATCATCGGCATTATTGGGAATTGCCGGTCAAGGAGGGCAACGTGATCCTGCTGGTGCCGGCGGACCTGGACCAGACGCTGGACCTGGCGGCGGTTTCTGCGCGGGCCGAGGCGCTGGCGCCGCGCCTGGGGTATTCGTTGCAGGCGTTGATCAAGGCTGTTCGGCCGGCGACGTAGGTGTCTGTACTGGCCCATCGCGGGCAAGTCGAATCGTCGCACCGCCGCTCCCACAGGTGTATGCGGTCAAATGTGGGAGCGGGCTTGCCTGCGATGAGGTCATCACTGACTGCTTACAAACCTTTGAACACCCCCGGCCGCTTCTCCAGCATCGCTCGCACTCCTTCCTTGGCATCCTCGCTGTTCAGCAGTTTTTCGACCAGCACCGGCAACCCGGCCGCCGCCGCAGTCTCGCCTTCATCCCGCGCCTGGCGTGCCGATGTCAAAGTCGCCTGCACGCCCAGCGGCGCCTGGCTGGCGATCCGGTTGGCCAGGGCCAGCGCCCGCGGCAGCAGGTCTTCGCTGGCCATGACCTCCTGCACCAGCCCCAGGCGCAGGGCCTCATGGGCATCGAACTCATCGCCAGTCAGTAGCCAGCGCATGGCATTGCCCCAGCCGGCGATCTGGTGCAGGCGCAAGGTGGCGCCACCAAAAGGGAAGATCCCACGCTGGACTTCCATCTGCGCAAAGCGCGTATTGCTGGCGCACAGGTTGATGTCCGCTGCGAGCATCAGCTCGATACCGATGGTCAGGCAATAGCCCTGGGCGGCAACGATCACCGGCTTGCTGACCCGCGGCCCGGCAAATACACCCCACGGATCGCAGCCTCCCAGCGGCGGTTGCCAGCCCTGGGCCATGGTGTGTGCGACGTTGATCAGGTCCAGCCCGGCGGTGAAGTGGTCGCCATGGCCGAACACCACGGCTACGCGGGCTTCTTCATTGCGATCGAATTCGCCGTAGGCCAGGCTCAGTTCGTTGAGCAGGTCGAGGTCAAAGGCGTTGCGCTTGGCGACCCGATCGAGCCCCAGCAGCAGGACATGCCCTTGTAGTTCACGGCTGACGCGGCTGCTGCTGGCTTGATTCATGGGGAGATCCTCGGGCGCGAAAGGCAGTTTCGGACCGAAGGGCCCACTGCAAAAGGTGAAGCGTTTAAGCGCAATGACCAACAGGGCCGGGCCTTTGAAAAATAGACGCTCCTGCAAGGATGCGCAAAGCCTGTGACACAGAGCACTTGAATGGGCTTTTCCGATAAAAAAAGCTCCCTTTTTCAGGGATTTCCGGTATAGTGCGCGCCGGCCTTTAACCGGGCCGCGTTTAGGTAGCGCAATTCCCCGAAGTCAGCTTCGGCTGCACGTCCGCACAGCGGACTCTCCCTTGACGAATCTTTTTCATTCATTCGTTTTCGCAAATCCCCGCCGACAAAGCAGCCAGGGCGACTCTTGAGTCTCAACACGGCATGCGCAGCTTTGGAGCATGGGTCTTTGCGGATGCACTTAGAGGCAGACCCATGACCCAGGAAACCGGCGGCTTCGCCGCTTTTAATCTTAACCCGAACATTCTTGCTGCCGTCATCGCGACCGGCTACGAAGAACCTTCGGCTATTCAGCAGCAATCGATCCCGATCATCATGGCCGGCCAAGACATGATTGGCCAGGCGCAAACCGGTACCGGTAAAACCGCCGCGTTCGCTCTGCCTATCCTGCATTGCATCGATCCTGCCAAGCGCGAGCCGCAAGCCCTGATCCTGGCGCCAACCCGTGAGTTGGCGCTGCAAGTAGCAACCGCTTTCGAAACCTACGCCAAGCAAATGCCGGGCGTTACCGTTGTGGCCGTTTACGGCGGCGCGCCTATGGGCCCACAACTCAAAGCAATCCGTAATGGCGCACAGATCGTTGTCGCCACCCCGGGCCGTCTGTGCGACCACCTGCGTCGCGACGAAAAAGTGCTGTCGACCGTGAACCACCTGGTTCTCGACGAAGCTGACGAAATGTTGAAGCTGGGCTTCATGGATGACCTGGAAGTCATCTTCAAGGCGCTGCCACCGACCCGTCAGACCGTACTGTTCTCGGCCACCCTGCCACAGTCGATCCGTGCCATTGCTGAACGCCACCTGCGCGATCCGCAACACGTGAAGATCCAGACCAAGACTCAGACCGTTACCGCGATCGAACAGGCTCACCTGTTGGTTCACGCTGACCAGAAGACCTCGGCTGTATTGAGCCTGCTGGAAGTCGAAGACTTCGACGCCCTGATCATGTTCGTGCGCACCAAGCAAGCGACCCTGGACCTGGCCAGTGCCCTGGAAGCCAAAGGCTACAAAGCCGCTGCGCTGAACGGTGACATTGCCCAGAACCAACGTGAGCGCGTGATCGACTCCCTCAAGGATGGCCGTCTGGACATCGTTGTAGCGACCGACGTAGCTGCTCGTGGTCTCGACGTTCCGCGTATCACCCACGTGTTCAACGTTGACATGCCTTACGATCCAGAGTCCTACGTTCACCGTATCGGCCGTACTGGCCGTGCCGGGCGCGAAGGTCGTGCACTGCTGCTGGTGACTCCGCGTGAGCGCCGCATGCTGCAAGTGATCGAGCGTGTAACCGGTCAGAAAGTTGCCGAAGTCCGCCTGCCGGATGCCCAGGCCGTTCTCGATGCCCGCATCAAGAAACTGACCAACAGCCTGTCGCCGCTGGTGGCTGACGCTGAATCGACCCACGGCGACCTGCTGGACCGCCTGACTGCCGATATCGGTTGCACCCCGCGTGCCCTGGCTGCAGCCCTGCTGCGCAAGGCTACCAACGGTCAGGCCCTGACCCTGGCGGCGATCGAGAAAGAACGTCCACTGGTGCCGAACAACGCTCCGCGCGGTGATCGTCCAGAACGTACGGGTGACCGTCCGGACCGTGGTGATCGCGAGCGTCGCGCTCCGGTTCCATTGGCTGAAGGCCGTGCCCGCTGCCGTACCGCGCTGGGCGCGCGTGATGGCATCGCCGCCAAGAACCTGCTGGGCGCTATCCTCAACGAGGGTGGCCTGGCACGTGAAGCGATCGGTCGCATCCAGGTGCGTGACAGCTTCTCCCTGGTGGAGCTGCCGGAAGATGGCCTGGAGAAGTTGCTGGCCAAGCTGAAGGACACTCGCGTTGCCGGCAAGCAGCTCAAGCTGCGTCGCTATCGCGAAGATTGATCGGCCTGCAGGCTGATTGATCGAACATAAAAAATCCCCGACTGGTTCGGGGATTTTTTTGCCTGGGATTTCACCTGGCCCTGGGTGTTGTGGGGAAAGGGGACAAGCCAGCGCTGTTAGTCAAATCGATAGATATCCATCCCCAAGGCGCCCAGGGTGAACCCCTGGTGCGCCACACTGAACTGCCCACCCGCGCCGCGTGCGAAGTACAACGGCAGCAAGTGCTCATCGCTGGGATGGCTGCGTACCGCATAAGGCGCTTGCTGGCGGTAGTCGTGCAACGCGGCCTCATCCTGTGTGGACAGTTTGTCGACCACCCAGTCGCGAAATTCCCGCGCCCAGGGCTCAATGCTTTCCGGGCCGGCGCGCCAGTCCAGCTCACCGAGGTTATGGGTAATGCTGCCGGAACCGATCAGTAGAACGCCTTCTGTGCGTAAGCTCGCGAGAGCCTGCCCGATCCGGGTTTGCAGCGCGGGGCCCATATGGCTGGGCAAGGACACCTGCACCACGGGGATATCGGCCGCCGGATACATCAACGACAGCGGCACCCAAGTGCCATGGTCAAAAGGGCGCTGGTTGTCGAGGCGGGCCTGTAGGTCATCGGCGGCGAGCAACTCGACGATCTGCCGCGCGAGTGCCGGGTTGCCGGGCGCTGGATACTGAACCGCAAACAGTTCCCGGGGGAAGCCGCCGAAGTCGTGCCAGGTTTCTGGGGCGGGACTGCTACTGACCAGTAACTCATGGCTTTCCCAGTGCGCAGACATCACCACGATTGCCTTGGGCCGGGGCAGGGCGCCAGCCAGTCGCTCAAGGGCCGGCCCGCTGGCGCCGGGTTGCAGGGCCAGCATGGGCGAGCCGTGGGAAATAAACAGGCTGGGGAGCATGGGCGGGGTCCTCAAGGTTAAGATGGGACCATCTTCAATCAGATCATTGATCTAAATCTAATATAAGTTTTAGCGCTATTTGATCGAATTTTCAGGACTACTCATGGACTCCACCTTTTGGCATGACCGCTGGGCAAGCAATCAGATCGGCTTTCACCTGCCCGAGGTCAACCCCTACCTGCTGCGGCACTGGCCTGGCCTCGGGTTGGCCAATCAGGCACGGGTACTGGTGCCGCTGTGTGGCAAAAGCCTGGACCTGATGTGGCTGGTGCAGCAGGGGTATGGGGTGCTGGGTGTGGAGCTCTCGGAAAAGGCCGTCCAAGAGTTCTTCCAGGAGCATTGCCTGGTTGCGCAAGTCAGCCAGCGGGGAAGCTTCAAGGTTTATCAGGCGGGCGCTATCGAGTTGTGGTGCGGCGATTTTTTTGAGTTGAGTCGCGAGGATGCAGCGGGCTGCACGGCCCTCTATGACCGGGCGGCGCTGATTGCCTTGCCGCCGTTGATGCGCGAGCGTTATGCCGCGCATTTGCAGGCCATTACGCCGCAGGTGGATAGTGGCTTGCTGATCAGCCTGGACTATCAGCAGGCCCAGAAAGCAGGCCCGCCATTTGCGGTCAGCGACGATGAGGTCCATAGGCTGCTGGGAGCGCACTGGCGGCTGAGCACCCTGGAGCAGCGGGATATCCTGGCCGAGAGTCCGAAGTTCGCCCAGGCTGGCGTCACGCGGCTGGAGGAGCGGGTTTACCAACTGGCGGGGTGTTAAACCTGCGCCCACAAAAAAAGGGGCGATTGAATCGCCCCTTTTTTACTCGCTGGCTGTCAGCCGCGACGACGCAGTGCGTCGATCCGCTCTTCCAGCGGCGGGTGGCTCATGAACATCCGTGCCAGGCCTTGCTTGACGCCGCCGTTGATGCCGAAGGCATTCAGGGTGTCAGGCATATGCACCGGCAGGCCCTGTTCGGAGCGCAGGCGTTGCAGGGCGCCGATCATGGCGGCAGTACCGGCCAGTTGGGCACCGGCTTCGTCGGCGCGGAATTCGCGTTTGCGCGAGAACCACATCACGATGGAGCTGGCGAGGAAGCCCAGTACCAGTTCGGCAAAGATGGTCGCCACGTAGTAGGCGATACCCTGGCCGCCTTCGTTCTTGAAAATCACCTTGTCGACAAAGTTGCCGATGATCCGCGCGAAGAACATGACAAAGGTGTTCACCACGCCCTGGACCAATGCCAGGGTCACCATGTCGCCGTTGGCGACGTGGCCGATCTCGTGGGCCAGCACGGCCTTCACTTCGTCGGGCGAGAAACGCTCCAGCAAACCCTGGCTGACGGCAACAAGAGCATCGTTCTTGTTCCAGCCGGTGGCGAAAGCGTTGGCCTCGTAGGCCGGGAAGATCCCGACTTCCGGCATCTTGATCCCGGCTTCGCGGGACAGTTGCTCGACGGTCTGCAGCAGCCATTGCTCATGCCGGGTGCGCGGCTGGGTGATGATCTGGGTGCTGGTGCTCATCTTCGCCATCCACTTGGAGATGAACAGCGAGAAGATCGAGCCGGCAAAACCAAAGACGGCACAGAAAACCAGCAGCTGATTGAGGTTCAGATCAACCCCGTTGGCCGCCATGAACCCGTTGAAGCCGAAAAGGCTCAGGGTGATGCTGGCAATCAGCACGACCGCCAGGTTAGTGGCCAAGAACAGCAGGATGCGCATCATGGTTGTAGAATTCTCCTCATGCTTAATATGTCGCTTACTGCGGGGTATATAAGGTGCGGCACTGGGCTATTCAACCGGGCGACTATTTCAAACTGTGTCCTACAGCGTGAATGTAGAGCCTTGAAGGGAATTTCTGACTCTGGATGCAGCTGGAAATTCCCGTTCGGCAGCCTTTGGGCCCCGTGATTGTTGGGACGTACAGAGTAGAGGGGAAGCGGGGCAGGGCAGAAGGTGTTTCTACGCGAGGCGGGCACAGATGTGTTGCCAGATACTCGCTGTACGACCTGTAGCGGGTCGTACAGCGAAAGCACAGTTACTGGCGATAGGACTTCAGGAAGTTGCCGATGCGCCCGATGGCCATGTCCAGGTCATCCACGCGCGGCAGGGTCACTACGCGGAAGTGATCAGGCCACGGCCAGTTGAACGCCGTGCCCTGGACCACCAGCAGCTTTTCCGACAGCAGCAGGTCGAGGACGAACTTCTCGTCGTTGTGGATCGGGCACACTTTCGGGTCGATCCGTGGGAAGGCATACAGGGCGCCCATGGGTTTGACGCAACTGACGCCGGGAATGTCGTTGAGCAGCTCCCAGGTACGGTTGCGCTGCTCCAACAGACGGCCAGCGGGCAGCACCAGGTCGTTGATGCTCTGGTAACCCCCCAGTGCCGTCTGGATCGCGTGTTGGCTCGGCACGTTGGCGCACAGGCGCATATTGGCCAGCATATCGATGCCTTCGATATAGCTCTGGGCATTGTGCTTGGGCCCGGAGATGGCGACCCAACCGGAGCGGAAGCCCGCCACCCGGTAGGACTTGGACAGGCCGTTGAAGGTCAGGCACAACAGGTCCGGGGCGAGCGAGGCCGTGCAGATGTGCACCGCGTCGTCATAGAGGATCTTGTCGTAGATCTCGTCGGAGAACACCACCAGGTTGTGCTGGCGCGCCAGTTCCAGCATGCCCAGCAGGACTTCCTTGGAATACACCGCGCCGGTCGGGTTGTTGGGGTTGATGATGACCAGTGCCTTGGTGTTGGGCGTGATCTTGGCCTTGATGTCGGCCAGGTCCGGCCACCAGTTGGCTTGCTCGTCGCACAGGTAATGCACCGGATGGCCACCGGCCAGGGTCACGGCGGCCGTCCACAGCGGGTAGTCCGGCGCGGGCACTAGCACTTCGTCGCCATTGTTGAGCAAGGCTTGCATGGCCATCACGATCAGCTCGGAGACGCCATTGCCCAGGTAGATATCTTCGATACCCACCCCTTCCACCTGCTTCTGCTGGTAATACTGCATCACCGCCTTGCGCGCGCTGAAAAGACCTTTGGAGTCGCTGTAGCCTTGGGCGGTGGGCAGGTTGCGGATCACATCCTGGAGAATTTCATCCGGCGCTTCGAAACCAAAGGGCGCCGGGTTGCCAATGTTCAGCTTGAGGATGCGATGGCCTTCCTCTTCCAGGCGTTTGGCGTGCTTGAGCACTGGGCCGCGAATGTCGTAGCAGACGTTGGCGAGCTTGTTCGATTTGCTGACCTGCATGGCGATGTGATCCCGAAAATGAACGATCCAGACGATGTGAAGACTACCGTGCTGGGAATCCTGCGTGTGGCCTGACCCATAAATACGTTTGAATGCCGATAACGCGGGTGCCAGACTGGCGTTTTGAAGAGGCGCAATCATACGTGCCGCCTGATCCATGGAAAAGACACAGATCAGGCTTTTTCAGTTGTCGAGGTGTATTGATGGAAAAGTTGGATAAGACCCTGGATGAATGGCGGGAAATGCTCGATCCGGCGCAGTACCAGGTGTGCCGCCTCAAGGGCACCGAACGGCCGTTTTCCGGTAAGTACAACGCCACCACCACCGATGGTGTGTATCACTGTATTTGCTGCAATGAGCCGCTGTTCGATTCCAAGACCAAGTTCGATGCCGGTTGTGGCTGGCCCAGTTTTTATGAGCCGATTGCCGACAGCGCGATGATCGAGATTCGCGATGTCAGCCACGGGATGATTCGCACCGAAGTGACCTGTGCCAAGTGCGATGCGCATTTGGGGCACGTGTTCCCTGATGGACCGCCGCCTACTGGCTTGCGTTACTGCATCAACTCGGTGTGCCTGGACCTGGTTCCCCGTTGAAACCCTGCGTTGTGTAGGAGCGGACTTGCCCGCGAAGATCGTTAACGGTGACGCGGGCTGCCTGGGTGAACGCAGCGTCTGGGCGTTTTTCGCGGGCAAGCCCGCTCCTACAAGGGGAGAATGTCGGGATATCGGTTTGGTTAATCATATTGTGTGCAATTGAATTGCTCGCTATGTTTATCTTGTCTTCTTTACTTCTTGAGGCCTTGTCATGAGCGACAACCTGCTGACCATTCCCTGCACCACCATCAAGGGCGAGCAAAAGACCCTGGCGGACTTCGCCGGTAAGGCGATCCTCGTGGTCAACACCGCCAGCAAGTGTGGGTTTACCCCCCAGTACAAAGGCCTTGAGCAGCTCTGGCAGCAGTACAAGGACCAGGGGTTGGTGGTGTTGGGGTTTCCGTGCAACCAGTTCGGCAAGCAGGAGCCGGGCAACGAGGGGGCGATTTCTGAGTTCTGTGAGCTGAACTTCGGTGTCAGTTTCCCGCTGTTCAAGAAGGTCGATGTCAATGGGGGTGAGGCCCATCCGCTGTTTGTGCAGTTGAAGCAGCGTGCGCCAGGCCTGCTGGGTTCCAAGGGCATCAAGTGGAACTTCACCAAGTTCCTGATCGGCCGCGATGGCCAGGTGGTCAAGCGTTTTGCCCCGACCACCAAGCCCCAGGAACTGACCCAAGAGATCGAAGCGTTGCTTAAATGACAGACTTGCCTAGCGTATCCCTGGCCTTGGATGACCAGTTGTGTTTCAAGCTGTACGCCGCCTCCCGGGCGGTGACGCGTGCCTATAAGCCGATGCTTGACCAGTTGGGCCTGACGTATCCGCAATACCTGGTCATGTTAGTGCTGTGGGAATGGCACGCCTGCGCGCCGCACCCGCCGACGGTCAAGGCGCTGGGGGAGCGCTTGTTGCTCGACTCCGGCACTTTGACGCCGCTGCTCAAGCGCCTGGAACAGCTGGCGCTGATCAAACGTCGCCGTAGCGCGGCCGATGAGCGTGAAGTGCACCTCAGTCTTAGCGAAGCAGGCCAGGCGCTGCGTGATCGCGTCCAGCCGCTGAAGGCCCGCCTGTTGTGTGACAGCGGCGTGGACCTGAGCCACGCCGACGCCCTGCGCCAGGGGCTGGACCAGCTGTTGCGGCAAATCAAAGCGTTGTCGTAGTCGGCACCCAGAGGTCGAGCAGGGCGTTGAGTTCTTCGCGGCGAAAGGGCTTGGCCAGGTAGTCGTTCATCCCGGCGGCCCTGCACCGTTCGCGCTCCTCGGCCAGGGCATTGGCGGTCAGTGCGACAATCGGCAGCTCTGGCCAGCGCCCGCTGCGGCGAATCTGCCGGCTTGCCTCGTAGCCGTCCATGACCGGCATGTTGCAGTCCATCAGCACCATATCGAAACGTTGTTCCTCCAACTGTTTCAACGCCTCGCCGCCGTGGGCGGCGACCACCACCTCGCAGCCAAGCTTGCTGAGCATGCCTTTGGCTACCAACTGATTGACCGGGTTGTCTTCCACCAACAGGATGCGCGCCCGGTGGGCGACCGGGCTGGTTTCCAATTGGGCCAGGTCGAGGACGATTTCACTGTCGGCGCGCAGGGTGCGGTGCAAAACCTGATACAACGCCGCGCGGCTCAGCGGGCGTGCCTGCTGTTGCAGGGGCGCCAGCGCGGCCACTTCCTCGCTGGGCATGAAGCTGCCGTAGGCGGTGACCAGCAGGATCGGTGCGCGGATGCTCGGGCGCAGGCGGAACAGGCATTCGGGGCAGTCGGTGATGAGGACGTCCGGTGCCAGGCCGCTCAAGTCATCGTCGATCGTATAGCTGTGCGGCGTTAGTCCCCAGTGCGGCAGCAGGGTCTGCAGCAGTTCCGCCAAGCCGCTGCTGGCCCCGGTAATGACTGCAACTTCGCCGCTCAACGGCCCGAACCGCACGGCCGGTGTGTGGGCTGGGAGTGGCAGTTCGGCACAGAACTGGCTGCCGAAGCCGGTTTCTGAACTGATGGTCAGCCGGCCTTGCATGGCCTCGCAAAGATTATGGGTCAGGGCCAGGCCCAGGCCAGTCCCGCCGAACTGTCGGGTAATACCAGCACCCGCCTGGGTGAAGGGTTTGAAGATCCGCGCCTGCGCCTCCTGGGCAATGCCGATACCGGTGTCGCACACTTCTATGCGCACGCCATCGGGTTGCGCATTAAGTCGTACATCGACGCGGCCGAAGCGGGTGAACTTCAAGGCATTGGACAGCAGGTTACTGACAATCTGCCGGACCCGGGTCGGATCACCCACGACTTGGGCGGGAAACTGTGGGTCGATCAGGCAGGTCAATTCCACGCTGGGCGCGGCGTTTTGTGACAGCAGGTTGGCGGTGTCTTCCACCAGGGACCCGAGGTCGAAGGGGATGCTCTCCAGTTCCAGTTGCCCGGCATCGAACTTGGACAGGTCGAGAATATCGTTGAGCAGCTCTACCAGGACTTTGCCGGAGTCATGAGCAATCGACAGTTGTTGGCGTTGCTCGGCATTCAGCGCGCTGTCCAGGGATAGCGCGATCATGCCCAGCAAGCCATTGAGCGGGGTGCGGATCTCGTGGCTCATGTTGGCGAGGAAGGCCGCCCGTGCCTGGGCCATGCCCAGGGCGGTCATTTTCGAGGCCTCCAGTTCTTCGTTGGATTGGCTCAGCCGCTGGTTGATCGCCTTGAGCTCGGTGGTACGCGCCGAAACAATGTCTTCCAACTGGCCAAGGTACTCGGTCAGGCGGTCTTCGGCGTGGCGTCGTTGCTGGATTTCGGTCTCCATATTCTCGAACTGTTGGTTGGCGACGTTGACCAGCACACCGATCTCATCGTGTTCGTGCCCGGGCGGGCAATCCAGGCGGGCCTGGGGTGCACTGCCGGGGCTGCGTGTACTCAGTTCGTGGATGATGCGCACCAATGGCTGGGTCAGCATCACGTAGAACAGGCCCAGGAGGATGCCGGTCAGGATCAGGCTGCGGGCAAAGCCATTGAGCAGGGTGATCTCGGCGCGGCGCAGGAAACGGCTGCCAAATGCGTAGGTATCGACGTCAAGACGCAGCACGCCGAGGGATTCGCCGGGCATATGGGTGAGGTACAGGCGGTCTTCGAACTGGCGGTTGGCGCCGAACAGGAAGTCGCTGATGGGGCGGTAGCGGCTCTCCTTGCGCGGCCGATCAACATCAGCCAGCACCAGGCCATTGTTATCGACCAGTTGCGCCCGGGTAATGGCGGGGGAGTGCAGCAGGCCCAGGGTCAGTTCCTGGGCCAGTTCTGCGTCGATGTTGTAGGCGATGCGTGAGGCCGGGTTGTGACTGATTTCCAGCAGCGCATGTATTTCACGGTTGATGGAAGCATCTTCGCTGGCATAATCAATGCCGATTTGGATCAGGCTGAGCAAGGTTCCCAATACGAAACCGACCAGCACAGTCAGTCTGGCTTGTTTATAAGACAAGCGGTGGGCGAACTTGATATCCATTGGGTGCTGAGCCACTTTACGTTTCCCTTCGCCCGGCAAGCATAGCTGAACATCCTCAGCGCCAGCCTTGCCCGGTATGAATCGTTTTTCAGGTGCAACCGTCTGGCAGCTGCGTCAGGGTTGCCAATACGCCATCTTTTACAAAAACTTGCCACAGGAATAGTCATGGATTCTCGATTGAATGCCTTTCTTGAGCGGGCCGATGCGGTGCTTGCTCGTCTGGAACCCCTGTTGCCAGCCCCTCGCGCGGTGATTGACTGGAATCACTGCCTGGCAGCCCGCTGGCAGCGCGAGGGCCGCAGCGGCTTTCTGTTGCCACTGGAAGTCAGCCTGGATATGCGCCTGTCCGACCTGATCGGCGTCGACAAGCAGCGCGAGCAATTGGCGCGCAATACCCAACAGTTTCTCGACGGCCTGCCTGCCAACCATGCGTTGCTCTGGGGCTCGCGTGGTACTGGCAAATCGTCCATGGTCCGCGCGTTGCTGGCCCAGCATGCCAAGGCCGGCTTGCGCTTGATCGAAATCGAGCGTGATCACCTGGCTGACCTGCCGCGTGTGGTCGAACAGCTACTCAAGCTGCCACAGCGTTTTATCCTGTTCTGCGACGACCTGTCGTTTGAGGCTGGCGAAGGCGATTATCGTGTGCTCAAGAGCGTGCTCGACGGCTCGCTGGAGCAGGCCCCGGAAAACGTGTTGCTGTACGCCACCTCGAACCGTCGTCACTTGGTGCCGGAAAACCAGAGCGACAACGACAACTGGAAGCGCGTGGACGGTGAGCTGCATCCCAGTGAGGCCGTGGAAGACAAGATTGCCTTGTCCGACCGTTTTGGCTTGTGGTTGTCGTTCTACCCGTTCACCCAGGAGCATTTCCTGGACGTGGTGGAGCACTGGATCGGTGAGTTGGCGAACAAGGCCGGCTTGCAGTGGCAGCGTGATGAAGCACTCGACATCCTTGCGGTGCGCTGGGCGACGGGCCGTGGCAATCGCAACGGCCGCTGTGCCTACCAATTTGCCCGCTACTGGGTGGGCCTTAAACTGCTGGAGCGCCATCCATGATCGACTTGCAAGAGGCCGGCAGCGGCCTTGATGGATACGCCATGCTTTGTGCACAGCTGGAATCGCTGCTGGCCGATGAGCGTGACTTTATCGCCAACGCGGCGCAGTTTTCCGCGTTCCTGTACAACCAGCTCGATGACTTGAACTGGGCTGGTTTTTATCTCAACCGTGATGAAGAACTAGTGCTCGGGCCTTTCCAGGGGCAGATCGCCTGCGTGCGGATTGCGTTCGGCCGGGGCGTGTGTGGTGCCGCGGCGGCTTCGCGACAAACCCAGCGGGTGGAAGATGTGCATGCGTTTGCCGGGCACATTGCCTGCGACAGTGCCTCCAACAGTGAACTGGTGGTGCCGTTGATCAAGGATGGGACGTTGATTGGGGTGCTGGATCTGGATAGTCCGAAACTGGCGCGTTTCAGTGCTGAGGATCAGGTGGGTATTGAGCGGCTGGTAGCGATCTTCCTGCGGTTGACTGCCTGCTGACTAAGCGCCGTCCCCTGTGGGAGCTGGCTTGCCTGCGATGGTGTCCGTAAGAGTACATGGGGGGTGTCAGGAACCCCACGTCTTCGTTAGCGACCATCGCCGGCAAGCCGGCTCCTACAGTGGAGCGAGGGTGTCCAGTTGCTCCTGCAGTACGTGCTCAAGGTCGAGCATGGCTTTTTCGATGGCCTTGACCCAGGTCTCGAATTGCGCCAGGTCGGCATCTTCGCCAGCCTGTTCCAGCAGCTCACATTGTTCGGCCAATACGCCGGCCTGGGCGATCCTGGCGGCGCCCTTGATCTTGTGGGCCTGGTCGATCAGGCCCTGGCGGGCACCTTGCAGGAGCAATGCCATGAGTTCGTCGCGATCGCGCCGGCTGCTGCTCAACAGTTCTTCCAGCAGACGCTGGCTCAGCAGTGGATCACCGCCGGTAAGGGCGTTCAGGCCGTCGAGGTCAAAGATCCGCGATGGCGCGTATGGGGTGATTTCGGCCAGTTGGCGCTCCAGTGTCGTGAGGCTGATGGGCTTGAACAGGCAGTCATTCATGCCCGCGTCCCGGCAGCGCTGTTTTTCCTCCGGTTGGGCATTGGCGGTGAAGCCCAGAATGACACAGGGCGTGATGCTCTCCCGTCGCTCATGTTCACGGATTGAACGGGTCAGTTCATAACCGTTCATTACCGGCATATTGCAGTCGGCAATGATCAGGTCGAAGTGTTCCTGGCGCCAGGCCTGGAAGCCCGCCGCACCATTGTGGACTGCGGTGAAGCGATGCCCGAGGAAGCCCAGTTGCTGGCACATGAGCAGGCGGTTGGCCGGATGGTCGTCCACCACCAGTACATTCAGCACGGCTGCGGCATCCTGGGCCGCGGGCTTGAGTTCGATCAGCGGGTAGGCAGGAGGCAGGCTGGTCAGTTGCAGCGAGACAAACACCTGGGTGCCCACGCTGGGGACGCTGCTCAGGGCCAGCTCTCCGCCCATCATCTCGCACAAGCTGCGACAGATCACCAGGCCAAGACCGGCGCCGCTCCTGGCCAGGTGCCCGGAATTGTCGGCTTGGGAAAAAGGTTCGAACAGGCGTTGCTGGTCATCCCGGCTGATACCGATACCGGTGTCCTCGACCACCAGTTTCATCTGGATCTGTTGTGGCTGTCCGGTGGCCTGGATATCTACCTTGATCTTCACGTCTCCCTGCTCGGTGAACTTGATGGCGTTGCTCACCAGGTTCGACAGGACCTGTTTGAAGCGCAGGGGATCGATCTGCACGTCACGTTCTTCGACGCCGGGATTGAACTCCAGCAACAGGTTGAGGTTTTTCTGGCGTGCCAGGCCATCGAACACCCGCACGACGGACTCGATCAGCTCCCGCAGGTCGACGCGCTCCGGCGCCAGGCTCAGGCGGCCCGACTCAATGCGCGCGATGTCGAGGATATCGCCAATCAACTCCAGCAAGTCCTTGGCCGAGTTGTAGGCCACCTCGATCGCCGGACGGTCCAGGTGCCCCTGATCGGCCCGTTTCAGGGTCAATTCCAGCATGCCGATCACCGCGTTCATGGGCGTGCGGATCTCATGGCTCATGGTCGCCAGGAACGTGCTTTTTGCGCGATTGGCTTCATCTGCGCGGTCCTTGGCGGCGCGCAGGTCATCGAATAATTGGCGACGTTCGCTGATATCGATCCAGCCGCCGATGATGCCCTGCACCTTACCGACCGAATCCCGGTAAGGCAGGATCCAGTGATAGATCGTCAGGTGCTGCCCGCCAATGTCCAGGGAGCGGTCAAGGATCAGTGGCGTGCCTTCGGCCACCACTCGCAGATAGTCGGCATGGTACTGGTTGGCCTGGGCCGCATCCGCCAGGCTGATTTGCATGACACTCTTGCCAATGACCTCTTCGCGCCTGACGCCGAAGACCTGCAGGTAACTGTCATTGCACGTCTGCAGCAAACCATTACGATCGCGCACGTAGATGGGGTGAGGAGTTTCATTGACCAGGGCACGCATGAATTCGTATTGGTCGCTCAAGGCCCGCTCTGCCATCTGTCGGTGCTTGATCTGCCTGCGCATGTAGCCGTTCCAGGCCAGCGAGGTGAGCAGCAGCAGCCCGGCAGCGCTGATGATCTGGATAATCAGGCGGTGGTAGTTGCGCCAATAGCTGTCGGATGCGGCCGTGTAGCCACGCCAGCGGTTGTTGATAACCCCCAGTTCATCCGGCGCGATGCTGAGCAGGGCCTTGTCCAGTATGGAGGCCAGTTCTGTAGCGCTGCGCGACGTTGCCAGGGAAAAAGAGGCCAGTTGCGTACCGATACTTGAACTGATCTGCAATCGGTCCTGAAAGAACTGGGACGAAAGGAAGTAGTTGGCGACCACCAAGGAATTGACGGCCCCATCCACTTGCCCCTGTGCGAGCATTTCCGAGGCCTTGAACGTATCGTCGGCCTGTACCAGGGTGATCTGTGCAAATTCCCGATGCAGATAATCCACCAGGGGGTTGCCTTGGGTGATAGCCAGTTTTTTTCCTGCCAGTTGCTCAAGGCTGGAAGGGGCGCCGGGCTCCTTGCGTGTGAGCAGGACGTAGGAGTTCTGCAGGTAGGGACGGCTGAAATTGAGCCTGGTTTCACGTTCGCGGGTCGGGCTGATGGCGGCAATGATGTCGGCGCTGCCGTTCTCGACCTGCTCGATCATCTGGTTGACGTTGCGGGTGTGCTGGAACTCCAGGCGCAAGCCCGTGCGCAGGCGGATCAGCTCCAGCAGGTCGGCGGTCATGCCCCGCAATTGGCCGTCTGAATCGACGAACGTCAGTGGCGCGAAGGTTTCGTTGATGACCACTTTCACCACCGGATGGTCCTTGAGCCAGCGTTCTTCACGCCGGCTCAACTGCAGCTTGTGGTCGCTCAGCAGGATATCGCTGCCTGCGCTCCAGCGTTTGGCGATGCTTTCGCGCTCGTAGGGCTCGACGCTGGCGAGGACCGCATCGACGATGCTCAGCAGGGTTTGCTGGCCGCGATGTACGGCAAAACTGAAGCCGTAGGCTTCGTGCTTGCCGAAATTGGCCATGCGGATGTTCTTCAGGTAGCCCTTGTTGATCATGTAGTGGGTGGAAATGGTATCGCCGAGAAATACATCGGCCTGGTCGAACGCTACGGCGTTCAGCGCATTCAAGTAAGACGGATAGACCTGGATGATCGCGTTGGGGTACAGCGCTTCGACTTCCTTGAGCGGCAGGTAGTGGTAGACGAGGCTCAGGCGCATGCCCGCCAGCCCCTCGTCGAGCGGGCGGGTTTCTGCGTCACGGGTGACCAGCACTGGCTGGTCGACCGCGTAGGGTGTTGATAGGACAATGTCGGCGTTGTTCGCTTCAAAGCCGTTGGCGCTACCCAGCAAATCGATTTTCCCGTCTTCCAGCGCCTGCATTGCCGCTTCCCGCGACGGGTAGCGCATCACGGTGACGGGCACTGCCAGGGCTTTGGCGAGGATGCCTGCGTAATCGGCAGTAATACCTTCGTAGTCATGCCCGCTGGCGGTGATGTCGAAAGGCGGGTAGTCGGGTATCGAGGTGCCTAGCACCAGTTCGCGCTTGTTTTGTAGCCATTGGCGCTGGCTAGGGTCCAGTTGAACGTCCAACTGAGCGATACCGGCACGGCTGAGCAGAGAGTAGCGTTCTGGAGCGGTTTGAGTGGCTGGCACGGCTGTACTCAAGCACAGCCCGATACTCAAAATGATTAGATAGTCCTTTAAACGCCTTGGCATCCTGTTTCTCACACTAACGCGTTGCGTTTTGCCATCTCGATAAGTTCTACCAAAGACTTGGCTTTGAGTTTTTGCATTAAACGTTTTTTATAAGTGCTGACAGTTTTATTGCTGAGGAACATGCCTTTGGCAATTTCCTTGTTTGTGCGACCTTGCGCAAAAAGTTGTAAGACCATAAGTTCTCGGTCATTGACTGATTTGAAAAGTATCAATTCTTCGTTTTCGCCCAGTTCGGCGTCTGTGGTATTCAAGGCCTGGCTTGGGAAATAGTTGTAACCTGAAAGTACAGCCCTGATTGCACTTAGCAGTTCGCTTAAGTCACCTTTTTTGCAGACATAACCGTCGGCACCTGAACGCATGCAGCGTGTAGCAAAAAGTGTCGGGGATTGGGCCGTTAGAATCAGGGTTTTCATTGGCGTGCTCATGGCGTTGAACCTGCAAAGGACCTCCAGACCGTCGAGCTTGGGAATACTGATATCAAGTATGATGAGGTCTGGAAGGCATTCGCGGACCATTTGTATCGCGTCGCAACCGTTATCTGTTTCACCGACTACTTTGTAACCTTCATGTTCCAGCAACATTCGGATTGCAAGTCGAATAACCGGATGGTCGTCAATAATAAAAACTGTATTCATGAGGCAATTCCATACTAGTGCAAATTAGCGCGCACATTAGCTCAGAAGGTAGGTCAGGAGCATGAAGGGAAGGCTGAGTAGGTATAAAACAGGAAAAATCCTACGTATAAAAAGGTATTGGACTACGATGCGCTAAGGCTTTCTTGGTCGTATTGTAAGAGTTTCTTAGGTGGAACGCTTTAAAGTTGTGCGGTGTTATTGATAGGTTGGAGAAGGGCGATATTTCATTTGCAGAAGTGTTTAATGTCCTACGTAGAAATTTGAAAAGTTACCTTGGGAATAACAGAGTGCGGGTGCGGCAGCGTTCTTCAGGTTTGACCCACGGTTTTAGCTCAAGTCCAGGGCCACACTCTTTAGTCCTGGCCGAGCCCTGATTGGCTGATCAACTCGATCCAGGCTTCTTTGTTCAAGGGCTTGGGCAAATACCCAAGCAGACGCAAGTCGCGTTGTATGGCGAGGGTTTTCAGATATTCCAGTTCAACGGCCGGTAGGCTACTTAGCAATACCGCACTTTTGACAAAACCTGCATGGCTGGCGATCTCCACCAGCTCCAAGCCGGTGAGGTCGGGCAGGCATTGATCACATAACATGACATCGAAGGGGGCCTCGGTCGTCCTCATCAACTTGATCGCCTGTTCGGCATTTTCAGCGGGGGTCAGTTGGCTGAAACCGAAACTCTTGAGCAGGCATTGGATGGCCAGGAGTTGAAACGGGTGATCTTCCACCAACAGGATGCGCAATTGTCGTTCTGGCATAGGAAGTTCCGTGGAAGTAGCTGCAGGCGCAAAGTGCAAGCCATTGCCTGTGTTGAATTGCCCAATGAACCAGGCGCTGGGCGATCGTGGGTTGGCGTGAATGTAGGAGCTGATCGCTGGGTTGGATCAGAGAGGGGTGATTATTCATCGGGTGTTGGGGCGAATTCGATCAGGCCGCTCTGGTGCCAGCGTAGGTCGATTCTTCGAGGTAAGTGCCCAGGCAGGAAAGCCTGCCCGGGCCACGGTTCATTGAGGGTGCGAACGCCCAGTCATCTCGCGGGCCATTTCGCTGGCGTAGCTGTCGGTCATGCCGGCGATGAAGTCGATCATGCGCAGGAATGAACGGTGCAGCGACCAATCAGGATGGGGTGCGCTATTACCCAGTAAATCGAGGACGCGTCGATTCTTGAAAGACGGGGTACGGCCGCCATGTTGTTCCAGGGCTGCACCACAAAAGGTGTTCAGGAGGATCTCCAGGGTGGTGTAGGCGCCGATCTCATGCAGCGTCTTGCGCTTGTCCTGGAAGATTTTCTTGCGCGCCATGTCCTTGGCATTCAGTACACAACGTTTGGCCGGGCCATGCATATGCTCCACCAGGTCGCCTTGCAGGGTCCCGGCCAGCAGCGCCGACTGTTGTTCGACGAACGCCCGTGCGGCGGCGTTGGTCAGGTGCTCGATCGCCTTGCCACGCAGAATCGCGAGTTTGCGGCGCCGGGAGTCCTGGGGCCCCAGTTGCCGGTAGGTTTGCGGCAAGTCATCGCCCACCAGGTTCAACAGCAGTGATTCGACCTCGGCATACTCCAGCAAGTCCATTTCCAGGCCGTCTTCCAGATCGATCAAGGCGTAGCAGATGTCGTCGGCCGCCTCCATCAGGTAGACCAATGGGTGGCGCGCCCAGCGTTGTTCCTCCAATTGAGGCAAGCCGAGTTTCTGGGCGATCTGTTCAAGGATCGGCAGTTCGCTCTGGTAGCAGCCGAACTTGTGTTTCTTGTAGCCCAGGGAGTCGGCGTGACGGGCGGTCCAGGGGTACTTGAGGTAAGTGCCCAGGGTTGCATAGGTCAGGCGTGTGCCGCCGTCGAACTGGTGGTACTCCAATTGCGTCAGCACGCGGAACCCTTGCGCATTGCCTTCGAAGTTGAGGAAGTCGTTGCGCTCGGCGCCGCTCATGTCATCCAACCAGCCACGGCCTGCCGCTTGCTGGAACCAGTGGCGAATCGCATCTTCGCCAGAATGGCCGAACGGCGGGTTGCCGATGTCATGGGCCAGGCAGGCCGATTGCACCACCATCCCCAGGTCACTGGGGTCGCACCAGTCGGGCAGGGCGCTGCGAATGGTCTCGCCGACGCGCATACCCAGGGAGCGCCCCACGCAGCTGACTTCCAGCGAGTGGGTGAGCCGCGTGTGGATATGATCGTTGCTCGTCACCGGATGAACCTGGGTCTTGCGGCCCAAGCGGCGAAAGGCCCCGGAGAAGATGATCCGGTCATGGTCTTTGTGAAACGGGCTGCGGCCCAACTCTTCCGGGCTGTGCAGGGATTTTCCGAGGCGTTCGCGGGTAAGCAGGGTAGGCCAATCCAAGGCGGGGGCTCTCCGTGGGATGAATATCGGGCTCCAGCTTCCCGGTTCGGCGTGCCCGGAGCAAGCGAAAAACTACAGGCCGGCAGCGTCAATATCGATTAACAGCAAGCGCTGACCGTTATCGAAGAATTGTCCTGCTGTCAGGCAGTATTGATTGGTCGTGGCATCGCGGTAAGTGCTGGACAGAATCAAGCGGCGTTCCTCCCAGCCCTCGGCCAGCAGATGATAGAAATAAGGCCGCCATGACCAGTTGTGGCCCAGGTAGCGGCTGTCGGCTTGCCAGGCATCCTGGCGCCATTCGAAGTTTGGCGTCAGTTGGGTGCCGTGGCGATCGCACTGATAAAACCGCAATAACCTGGGAAACCCCGGCAGCCATGGCAGCCGGCTGAGTGGCGCCTGGGCCAGGGCCCAGCCTTGCAGGATCTGCATCAGTTCGATCAGTTGCTGGCGCAGCAGCATGATGCGCCCGCGCTCGGCCAGTTTCTGCTGCACGTAAGCCTGGCGTAGTACGGCGAAACGCGGGACGAATGCATCGGCAGCGAACCAGTCCAGTTGCGCCTGGGCAAACAGGTAGCCCTGGACATAACGTGCCCCGCATTCAAGGGCAAAACTGAGTTGCGCCTCGGTTTCCACGCCTTCGGCAATGATCCAGCAGCCGGTTTTTTCCGCCATTTGCGCCAGGGCGCGCACCACCTCACCGCTCGGGCCGCCCAACGCGGCGGCCTGGAACAGGCGCATATCCAGCTTGAGGATGTCCGGGCGCAAGGCCAGGACCCGATCCAGTTGTGAATACCCGGCACCAAAATCATCAATGGCAATTCGTGCGCCGGCTTCACGGTAGCGGGATACGACTTCTGCCAGGCGCCGGCTATCACCTCCCAGTTCGGTAATCTCAAACACGATGCGCCTTGGATCGACGTCATGGGCTTGCAACTGCTTCAGGCTGGGCAGAGCTTGGCCCGGTCGCAGCAGGGAGATCCAGCGCGGCGAGATGTTAAGGCTCAGGAACCAGTCTTCAGGCGCTTCGTGCAGGCGGCTCAGGGCGTTGTCGCGGATCTTGCGGTCCAGGCGCCGCAACGCCGAGGTGGGCGTGCGAGCGTCGGCGAACAACGGGCCGACCGACTGCAGTTGGCCATCTGCCTGCAGCAGGCGGCCCAATGCTTCCACCCCGGCGATGCGGCCGGTAGCGGTGTCGATAAAGGGTTGGAAACAGGCGAGCGGTTGCCCGTCAATCACAGAGCCTCCTTAAAATGCTTGGGCATGAAAAAGGCCCGGCCCCTACAGGGAGGGAACCGGGCCTGATCCGTTTGCAAGAATGCAGCCAGTTACCTCAGGGCTTGCGGGAGGCACCCTGCATGGCCAGCTTGATCAAGGGGATCAGGCCTGCGCCGAGCCGTACCAGGCGGGTCATGGTGCCGATACTGCCACCTTTGGCGCCTTTCCCGGTGAAGAATCCCAAGAGGGTCACCGCCGCGACGCCCCACAGCGGCGCATGCTTGATGCCAAACCCGTCTTGCCAGCTCTGGCCCATGTTGCGCACCTTTTGCAGGGGCAGCAGCAATTGCTGTGACTCGTGGCGAATTTCCTGGCGGTGCATTTCCATGCGCAGGCGGATCAAGGCCTTGCGCATCTCCCGCCGGGAGTTGGTTTGCGGCAGTTCAGTCAGGCTCATGGCAGCAGGCGCTCCCGGTCGTTGGCCAGCTCTTCGAGGGTGGCATGGAAAGGCGTGGATTCATCAAACACCGCCGCCTTCAACCGCAGCCCGCAGAACGCTGCGGCCAGTACGTAGAACACGCAAAGGCTGATGATCCCGGTCAGGCGGTAGGTGTCCCAGACGAGGATCATGACCAGCGCCGATAACCCCACCAGCAGCAACAGGGCAAATACCAGCGCCAGGCCGGCAAACAGCAGCAGGCTGACGGTGCGTGCCTTCTGTTCCTGTAACTCGATGCCGAACAGCTCGACATGGCTGTGCAGCAAGCCCAGGACTGCTGCGCCGAGGCGCCGCGATGTGGAGCTTGGGCCCGAGGACGAGCCGGTTTCGCCGATAGACATGATTAGCGCCTTGTAGCCAGCAGGCCGATCAGAAAGCCCACGCCGGCAGCGATGCCAACGGATTGCCACGGGTTGGCCTGGACGTAGTCTTCGGTGGCGGTGACTGCCGCCTTGCCGCGTTCGCGCAGGGAATCTTCGGTCAACTTCAAGGTTTCACGGGCCTGTAGCAGGCTGTCGTGGATCTTTGAACGCAGCTCATCAGCCTGGTCACCGGCGAGAATCGCGGTGTCGTCCAGCAGCTTTTCAGTGTCACTGACCAAGGTCTGGAAATCTTCCATCAGTATCTCTTGAGCAGTCTTTGCCGTTTTTCTGGCCATGGTTATCTCCGTGAGTGGCTGTCTGATGCTTTTGCAAGGTTTTGGTTGAGAGTCGCCGGCATCGGTGAAGGTTCACTGCAATTGTCTGGTACAGCTTTTGCTTTGCCTTGGTGCGCCAGCCGCAAGGCTTGCGCGCAATGTGGGCGGTTTCGGCCAAAGCCTTGAAAAACCTTACCCTAAATCACTAAAACCCGTGGAAAAACCCGCAAGTCATTGCCTTATTCAATCGTCATTGCGCCAAAGCGGCTCATACCCTCTGAGAAGGGTAGAGCACCCGGTGCCAATTTAGTGCGCGATCATCCGGCAATGACCTGCTTTGGTGCTTTTTCCTGAACTGCAGGCCTGCCAATCCCCATGGAAAATGTGCAAAGCGCGGTGGACACCCTGGTCCACAGCTCCAATACGCTGTTTATTCTGATCGGCGCGGTGATGGTCCTGGCGATGCATGCCGGCTTCGCGTTCCTGGAAGTCGGGACGGTGCGGCAGAAGAACCAAGTCAACGCATTGTCGAAAATCCTCAGTGATTTTGCAGTGTCGACCCTGGCCTATTTCTTTATAGGCTATTGGATCTCCTATGGGGTCAGCTTTATGCAGCCGGCCGCCGTGCTCAGTGCCGACCACGGGTATGGGCTGGTGAAGTTCTTTTTCCTGCTGACCTTCGCCGCAGCCATCCCGGCGATCATCTCCGGCGGCATTGCCGAGCGTGCACGTTTTGTTCCTCAGTTGTGCGCCACGGCGTTGATCGTGGCGTTTATCTACCCGTTTTTCGAGGGCATGGTGTGGAATGGCAACTTCGGTCTGCAAGCCTGGTTGCTGGCGACTTTTGGCGCAGCATTCCATGACTTTGCCGGCTCCGTGGTGGTCCATGCCATGGGCGGCTGGCTGGCGCTGGCGGCGGTGTTGCTGCTGGGCCCGCGCCAGGGCCGTTATCGCGATGGGCGCCTGGTGGCGTTCGCGCCTTCGAGCATTCCGTTCCTGGCGCTGGGCTCGTGGATATTGATCGTCGGCTGGTTCGGCTTCAACGTAATGAGCGCGCAGACCCTGTCCGGGGTGAGCGGCCTGGTGGCGGTCAACTCGCTGATGGCCATGGTCGGCGGTACGGTCGCGGCGCTGGTGATTGGGCGTAACGACCCGGGCTTCTTGCACAATGGTCCGTTGGCCGGGCTGGTGGCGATTTGCGCGGGTTCCGACCTGATGCACCCGGTCGGTGCATTGGTTACCGGTGTGGTGGCCGGTGGCTTGTTCGTCTGGTGCTTTATCGCCGCCCAGGCTCGTTGGAAGATCGATGATGTGCTGGGTGTGTGGCCGCTGCATGGCCTGTGCGGTGTGTGGGGCGGGATTGCCTGCGGGATCTTCGGCCAGAGTGCCTTGGGTGGGCTGGGCGGTGTGAGCCTGATCAGCCAGTTGATCGGTACCGCCCTGGGGGTGGTGGTGGCCCTGGCTGGCGGGTTGTTGGTGTACGGGGTGCTCAAGCGCCTTTGCGGCCTGCGCTTGAGCCAGGAAGAGGAGTACTACGGTGCGGACTTGTCGATCCATAAGATCGGCGCAGTCAGTCAGGATTGATCGGGGCTTCACGGGTGTCGTCCGTGTGCGGGTAGAAACCGTGGAGCAAGCGGTAGCGATTGCGCCGCACCTCGTCGACCCGGTCGCGTACCTGCTGGTCGGGCAGGCCGAGCATGATCATTGCGTGCGACGCGAGCATCAGGCTCGACTCCAGCAGCTCCGGCACCACTTCACTGGCGCCGGCGGCTTTCAGTTCAGTCAACTGGCTGTCGTCGCGGGTGCGCACCAGGATCGGCACTTTATGGTTGATCCGTCGTGCCTCCTTGAGCACTGTCAGGGCCACGTCGCTGTTGTCCACGGCAATCACCACCAGGCGCGCGCGTTCCAGGCCAACGGCGCTGAGCAGGGCGCCGCGCCGGCAATCACCATAATGCACGCTGCTGTCCTCGGTAGCGGCTTCCTGCACGCGCTCGGGGTTATCGTCCAAGGCAATGAACGCCTGTTGTTCACGGCGCAGGAAGCGCCCGATGGATTGACCGACCCGGCCATAGCCGCAGATCACTACATGCCCGCGTAACTCTGCGTTAAGCGCGGTGATAGCTTCCAGTTGCACTTGCTGGTTGGGTTTGCGATGCAGGCGCAGCGCGATAGCGGGGGCAGCCCGCAATAGCAGGGGCGTGAGTAGCATGGAGCAGAAAGTGGCTGCCAGCAGCAGGCTGCTGATTTCGCCTGGCAGCATATTGCTCAGTTGCATCTGTGCCATCAGTGCAAAGCAGAACTCGCCGCCCTGGGCCAGGGCCAGGCCGCTGCGCCAGGCGGTTTCGCTATCGCTGCCGCGCAGCTTGACCAGGGCGGCTACGACGCAGCCCTTGATCAACATCAGCGCCAGGGTCAGCCCGAGGATCTGCAGGCTGTGACTGACGAACAACTGCAGGTCGATCAGCATGCCGATACTGACAAAAAACAGCCCCAGCAGGATGTCGCGAAATGGTCGGATATCGGCTTCGATCTGGTGCCGGTAGTGGCTTTCACCGAGCAGCATCCCCGCCAGGAACGCGCCGAGGGCCGGCGACAGGCCCAGCAAGTGCGTGAGCCAGGCGGTGAGCAAGACGATCACCAGGGCCAGGAGCACGAACAGTTCCGCCGAATGGGAGGCGGCCACTTCGTGGAACAGGCGCGGCAGCAGCCAGCGGCTGGCGAGCAGCAGGCCGAGGAACAACACCACGGTCTTGCCCAGGGTCAGGGGCAGGGCCCAGTACCAGGCCTGCTCGCTGCTGCCGGCAAATACCGGGACCAGGGTCAGCAGCAGCACCGCGACCACATCCTGGAACAACAGCACGCCAATCGCGTTCTGCCCATGGCTGCTGAAAATCTCCCCCAGGCTGGTCAACTCCTTGCTCACAATGGCGGTGGATGACAGTGCCAGCCCGGCCCCCAGCAGCAACGCGGCGACTGGCGACATGCCCATCAGTAGCAGCAAGGCCCCCAGCAATACGCCGCAGCACAACACTTGCAGACTGCCAAGACCAAACACTACTCGACGCAGGGTGAGCATCTTGGACAGGGAAAACTCCAGGCCCAGGGAAAACAGCAGGAACACCACTCCCAGTTCGGCGAGGTCGGGCAGGTCTTCGCTGTCATTGACCCAATCCAGGGCCGTTGGCCCCACGGCCAGGCCCACGCACAGGTAGCCGAGCACCGGCGGCAGTTGCAGGCGGCGGAACAGTGCAATGACGACCAGGGATGAGGCAAGAATGATCAGCAGGTTGGCAAACACAGACATCTCCGTCGGGGTGTTGCAGGAAAAAAGCCGCGAGAATCGCTGAATCAGTTATAGGCCATGGTGATCTGGATCAGGTCTTTGTCATGACTCGACGAGGTTTTTCGTGGGGCCTAGAATGAGTACCTGTTTCTTATCGGGTCTGTAAGTCATGCCTCCTGAATGCCAGTTGTTCGGCACCCTGGGCTGCCATCTGTGTGAGCTTGCCGAAGCTGAAATCATGCCGTTGGTCGAACACGGGCTGTTGGTCGAGTTGGTGGATATCGCTGATTCGCAAGCGCTGTTCGAAGCCTATGGCCTAAGCATTCCGGTGCTGCGCCGGGTTGATACCGGCGCGGAACTGGGCTGGCCGTTCGACACTGAACAGGTGGTTGCCTTTCTAATCTAGCGCCAACCCATGGCAGGTTGCTGATTATTCGGTTACTGTATGTTTGTACAGCGATTGAGTGAGAGGGAACGCCCGTGGTGAATGTTGAACAATTGAAAAGCAGCGTCAACCGCATGTCCGTCGATATCGTGCGTGATGCTGTGAATGAGCTGCGGCTCGATGGCCTGGTCACGGAAGGCAAGACGCCGTTCAACAAAGTGCATTTCAATACCTGCTTTGCCGAAATCGAAGCGTTGTTCCAGCGCGCCGGTTATCACAAGCAGTTGGACGTGGTGGGATACCAGGGCCTGTTGTATGCGTTGTACGACCCTGGCCGCTGGGAGGCGGTGGACGTACTGCGCTGGCTCAAGGAGTTCACCGAGGCTGCCAGTGCCTCGCCGGTGCTGCGGGCCGAATTGGTCAGGGCTTGAGCTTCTGGGGGATAATGCCCCCTTAGTTTTTCCAGGCCTTGAGTGTACACATGTCCGATACCGGTTTTTCCGCTGCCCAGAACCAAGCCAGTACGCTGTACCTGCCGCCTGGCCCCTGGGCGACGGTGCTCGATTGCCTGTGCGAGCACTTTCGCGCCATTGGCCGCGAGCAGTGGCTGGACCGTATCGCCCGTGGCCGGGTGCTGGATGGCAATGGCCAGCCCATCGGCGTGGACCTGGCCTACAAGGAAGGTTTGCGCATCCACTACTTTCGCGAAGTGCCGGATGAAAAACCGATTCCGGTGCATGAGACCATCCTGTACGCCGATGAGCATCTGGTGGTGGCCGACAAGCCGCACTTCCTGCCAGTGACCCCTGCCGGCGAGTATGTCGAGCAGACATTGCTGCGCCGCCTGATCCGCCGCCTGGACAACCCGTCCCTGGTGCCGTTGCATCGTATTGATCGCCATACCGCCGGGCTGGTGCTGTTCTCTGCCAACCCGCAAAGCCGATCGGCGTATCAACAACTGTTCCCCACCCGGCGGATCGATAAATTCTACGAAGCCATTGCGCCGGCCTTGCCTGCACTGACATTTCCGCTGGTGCACAAGAGCCGCCTGGTGGAGGGTGAACCGTTCTTTCGCATGCAGGAAGGACCTGGTGTGAGCAACACGGAAACCGCGGTGCAGGTTCGCGAAAAAAACGGCGACCTATGGCGTTATGGCCTGTTTCCGGTGACGGGCAAGAAGCATCAACTGCGCGTGCATATGACGGCGTTGGGCGCGAGCATCTGTAATGATCCGTTTTACCCCGAGGTCGTCAAGGATGCCGTGGATGATTATGCCAACCCGCTCAAGTTGCTGGCCCAGGGCGTACGGTTTATCGACCCGGTGACGGGCGAGGAGCGCAGTTTCAGCAGTAGGATCGTGCTTGAGTGGTGATGTTTCCCACACCCCAGATACAACAAAGCCCGCTCAAAAGCGGGCTTCGTCGTATCTGGCGTTAAGACTTACAGGTCTTTAACGGTGCGAACCTGATCCTTGTTGATGCGGGTACGCTTGCCATCCAGTTGTTCGAATTCGTAGAAGCCCGAATCCTGATCGAATTTAGGGGTGTCGACAGCCTGGATTTCGCGACCGTCATTCAGGGTGATCACTGTTGGCGAGGCGCAACCGGCGAGGGTAGCAAGGCCCAGTGCAAGCATGAGAGCGGCGATGGTCCGTTGGGTCATGAGTCTTCTCCGAGAGTAATGCTGTGTTGAGTTCTGACCTTGTGACGTATGCAACGTCGGCAAAGTTCCTTGTATAGCGCTCATTCTGACACGCCGGGGCGTGGGTGCAACAACTCTGGTGTATTGAGGTTGGCCAGGCGCGGGTCATTTTCTGCGCAGTCGAGCGCCTGGGCCCCCAATTTCAGGAGGATCTGGCGCGGGCTGCGCTCTGCAGCCCGCCAGGCATCTTCTACTGCGTCGCGCAGGCGCGTCGGTATGACGCAGAGCAGAGGTTCCCAGAATGCGCCATGACGGATCATCACCGGCACCTGTGGGTGTTGGCGGGCGGTTTCGAGCAGGTCTGCCAGCAACTGCCCGTCGATGTGCGGCACATCACAGGGCAATACCAATAGGTGTTGATGGCGTGCGGCGGCCAGCCCGGCACGGATGCCGGCCAAGGGGCCCGGGAAGTCGGGACTGTCGTCGCTAACCAACTGGTCGCCATAGGTGGCGTACTGCGCCTGGTTGCGGTTGCAGGAGATGATCAGGTCGTCGGTCAACGCTCGCACCCGCTGATGCAGGTGGGCAATCAGCGGTTGTCCGTGCCAGTCGAGCAGGCCCTTGTCCAGCCCGCCCATGCGCTGGCCGCGACCGCCGGCCAGCAATAGGATGGAGCAGGGCAGGGGCGAAGAATTGAGTGGCATGACGGCTCCGCAGCGGCAGTGAAATAGGGGGCTGTGATATAACATCGGGCTGTTCCTTCGACAACCGGACCGAGCCATGAAAGCCAAGGCTGATGCGCCTTTCGTACCTCTTAACATCGCTGTACTGACCGTCAGCGACACCCGCACCCTGGAAACCGACACCTCCGGGCAGGTATTCGTTGACCGCCTGCTTGCGGCCGGCCATCGCCTGGCCGAACGGGTACTGCTCAAAGATGACCTCTACAAAATCCGTGCGCAAGTGGCGCACTGGATCGCCGAGGACGTGGTGCAAGTGGTGCTGATTACCGGTGGGACCGGCTTCACTGGCCGCGACAGCACCCCGGAAGCTGTCAGTTGCCTGCTGGACAAGCAAGTGGACGGGTTTGGCGAGCTGTTCCGGCAGATTTCGGTCGCCGATATCGGCACTTCCACTGTGCAGTCCCGCGCCTTGGCCGGCCTGGCCAATGGCACCCTGGTGTGCTGCCTGCCGGGTTCCACCAATGCGGTGCGTACCGGTTGGGATGGGATCCTTGCTGAGCAATTGGATGCCCGTCACCGCCCGTGCAATTTCGTGCCGCACCTCAAGCTGGCCGAACCGTGTGAATCCCGTGGGTAAGCCGGGCAAGACCGGTGCGTTGATGCCGGTAGAAGAAGCACTCGAGCGCCTGTTGAGCATGGCTGAGGCCGCACCAATCCGTGAGCAGGAACACCTGCCATTGGCCGAGTGCGACGGCCGCGTGTTGGCCGAGGCGCTGGTGTCCACCCTCGACCTGCCGCCCTGGCCCAACAGTGCCATGGATGGCTACGCCTTGCGCACGGCCGACTGGAAGGGTGAGCCGCTGGTGGTGAGCCAGCGCATTTTCGCCGGCCAGGCCCCCGAGCCTTTGGCGGCGGGAACCTGTGCGCGGATCTTCACCGGTGCCCCGGTACCTGAAGGCGCCGACTGCGTCGAAATGCAGGAAAATGCCGAGGTGCAATCCGATCAGCGCGTGAGCTTTACCCAGGCGCTGCACGCAGGGCAAAACATTCGGCCCAAGGGTCAGGAAACCACGGTCGGCGAAGAAGTCCTGGCAGCCGGTACGCGGCTCGGCCCGATTGAGCTGGGCCTGGCGGCCTCGCTGGGGCGCGATCGCCTGGCGGTGGTGCGGCGCGTGCGTGTGGCAGTGCTGTCCACCGGCGACGAGTTGATCGAACCGGGCCTGCCCCTGGGGCCGGGGCAAATCTACAACAGCAACCGGCGGGTGTTGTGCAGTTGGTTGCAACGCCTTGGCTGCGAGGTGATCGACGCCGGTATCTTGCCCGATGACCTGGAATTGACCCGTAGCCGCCTGGGGGCACTGGGTTCGGTTGACCTGATCCTGTCCACCGGTGGTGTTTCGGTGGGGGAAGCCGACTTCCTCGGGATCGCACTACGCGAGGAGGGCGAGCTGGCCTTGTGGAAGCTGGCGATCAAGCCTGGCAAGCCCCTGACATTCGGCCACTTCCGTGGGGTGCCGGTGATCGGCCTGCCGGGGAATCCGGCGTCCACCCTGGTCACGTTCGCCCTGCTGGCACGGCCCTACCTGCTGCGCCGCCAAGGTGTCGAAGCGGTACAGCCCCTGCGTTTCGAGGTCCCGGTGGGATTCGTCTGGGCCAAACCGGGCAACCGTCGCGAATACCTGCGCGGGCGCCTGGAGCACGGGCGGGCGGTGATTTACCAGAATCAAAGCTCCGGCGTATTGCGCAGTGCCGCCTGGGCCGAGGGCTTGGTGGAAGTCCTGGAGGGCACCACCCTGGCGATCGGCGACCGGGTGAACTTCATTGCGTTGAGTGAACTGCTGGGCTGAAGAATTAATTTACAGCCCAATGGCTTTTTTCTGACTGCCGAAGGTCAACATCCCTCAGGTACCCTCCAACGATAGGAGCTTCACTCCATGAGCAAACCCAAGGCACTGCTGATTCTGCACGGCAAGCAAGCGCTCAACGAAGACGTGCGGGCGGCAGTGCAAGGCAAGCGCGAGCAGGGGTGGGAGTTGGCGGTGCGCGTCACCTGGGAGGGTGGCGATGCCCAACGCCTGGTGGGGGAGGCCCTGGAGGCCGGCTACACACGCCTGATTGCGGGCGGCGGCGATGGCACCTTGCGCGACGTGGCAGAGGCCATGGCCCGGGCGAAAACTGACGCCAGCCTGGTGCTGATGCCCCTGGGTACTGCCAATGACTTCGCCCGTGCAGCCGGTGTACCGCTGGAGCCGCGCCTGGCCCTGGAGCTGTTGGATACTGCGCCACGGGCCATCGATCTGGGGGAGGTTGGCGGGCAGGTTTTCCTCAATATGGCCACCGGTGGTTTTGGCAGCCAGGTCACGGCCAATACTTCCGAAGACCTGAAAAAGGTGTTGGGCGGCGCTGCCTATCTGTTCACCGGCCTGTCGCGGTTCAGCGAGCTGCGGGCGGCCTATGGGGAGCTAGTGGGCCCGGACTTTCACTGGCGTGGCGAGTTGCTGGCCTTGGGCATTGGCAACGGTCGCCAGGCTGGGGGCGGGCATGAGCTGTGTCCGGGCGCCCTGGCCGATGATGGCCTGCTGGATATCAGCATCTTGCCCGCGCCCCAGGAAGTGGTCGGCACCCTGCGTAGCCTGATGACCGACGGCTGGGGCCTGGACAACATGTTTGTGCGGGCGCGCCTGCCGTGGGTAGAGATCAAGGTGGCCGAAGGGCTGGCGATCAACCTCGATGGCGAGCCGCTCAAGGGCGATGACTTGCGTTTTTGCGCGTTGCCCAAGGCTTTGCAGGTGCACTTGCCGGTGGATTCGCCGTTACTGGCTAATCGTCCAGGCTGATGATCTGCTCGCGCACCGCGAACAGCACCAGGCCGGCGACATCGAAAATCTGCAGGCGCTTCATGATTTGCGAGCGGTGAGCTTCCACGGTCTTGATGCTCAGGCCCAGGCCGTGGGCGATCTCCCGGGTCGACTTGCCGCGCACGATCAGGCGCAGGATTTCCAGTTGGCGTGCCGTCAGGTTGTGGCGTTGCGCCGGCGGTGCCGGGTGGGACTGGCTGTGGATCAGGGCCTGGTTGATCACCGTGTGGGCGATGGCCGGGCTCAGGTAGCGCTCGTTGTTGCGCAGCGCCAGCAACGCATGTTCCAGCTCATTGGCGGTGGTGTCCTTGAGCAGGTAGCCGTGGGCACCTGCCTCCAGGGCACGCATGATCAATTGCGGATCGGTGTGCATCGACAGGATCAGCACTTTGCTCTTGGGGTAGGCGTGCTTGAGCTGTTGCAATGCATCCAGGCCGCTGGTGTGCTTCATCGACAGGTCCAGCAGGACGATGTCGGGCTGCAGGGCGGTAAATTGTGCCAGCACTTGCGCGCCATCGGTGGCTTCCCCAATCACGGCATAGCCGGGGATATCCAGGATCAGTGCGCGTACGCCGGCGCGGATCAATGCGTGGTCATCTACCAGGAGTAAATTGCAGGTCACTCTAGAACCTTAGGGGGACTGGCCCGTTCGAGGGTGCGGGGCGCCCAGGGGAACAGCGCTTCGATCCGCGTGCCGAGGCCCGGTTGGCTCCTGACGGACAACCTACCGCCCAGTTGATCAATGCGTTCGGACATGCCAGCCATGCCCCGTTGGCCTTCCAGGCCCGGGTCGGTGGCGGGCAGGAATCCCTGGCCGTCATCGCTGATATACAGGGATAGCCCCTGAGGCAAGCGTTGCAGGCGTACCAGCAGGTTGCGCGCCTGGGCATGGCGCAACATGTTGGTCACGGCCTCCTGGGTGATACGAAAGGCCGCGACCGCCATCTCTTCCGGAATCCCGGTCAGGCGTTGCTGGCATTCCAGGCTCCAGTGCACCGGGGTGTTTTCCAGGGTCTTGAGCAGATGCGCACGCAGGCTCGCTTCCAGACCCAGGCTGGTCAGTTGCCGGGGGTTGAGAATGGCCGATACGTCGCGCACCTTGGCCAGGGTTTCGTTGAGGGTGTTGCACAGTACGTTGCATTGCTCCTGCAAGTCGGCCGGCAGGCGGCGCTGCAGCCAGTCACTTTGCAGTTTGGCGGCGGTCAGTAATTGGCCGATATCGTCGTGCAGTTCGCGGCTGAGGCGATGACGCTCGTTTTCCTGGACCTGCAGCAGGCGGTCGGCCAATTCCTGGGGTTGGAACTTGATGGACTTGCGCGAGCGCCAACGCTGCAGGCCCGCGGCGGCGAGGGCGGCGAGGTTGAGCACGAGCAAAAAGATCGGCAGTGGCGCTTCGTGGGCATACACCCAAAGGCTGACCAGAGTCGCGCACAGGCACAGGCCAAGCGTGACCCAACGGGTATTGCCCGGGGAGACGAACCTGGTGATAAGTGACTTGGGGCTGGCGTACATAGCAGATGGAGCCGATGGAGGTTCGCTGCGGGTAGACCGGTCATGACCGCCGACCGGGCTCTGTTTGGAAAACGATTGGGTTTGGTGTTGGTTCGAGGTGCTTCTCGGGTGTTATTACATCATCACGGTCAGCCACTTCGAACGTGCTAATGGTACCACCAACAATTACCGTTGGTCGCCTGGTGCAGTGCTTAGTTCAGCGGGTCTAGTTGTACTGTTAATCAAGTTTTGCATCGTTATTACCAATACTGGCTTATTGATAGTTGGCTGGCTAAATACCTGCCGGGGTATTAGTTGGGCGCGCGTCCGTGGCTTGGATTAACCGAGCGCCAGGTTCAGGAGGCGTGGGGCATGGAGTGGCGATAATGAGCGCCAGCGTCCTTCTGTGGGATCTGCTGGGCAACGGTTTCAATCAACGTGGTTTGCTCAGCGTCATCCAGGCTGAGTTTGCCGGTCTTGATATCGATCAGTTCCAGTTGCCAGGCCAGCAGCGTCAGGCAGTCGTGCAGGGCGGCGAGTGCCGCATCGTGGAGTTGCATCGGGCTTTGGGCGTTGCAGATCAGGTCCTGGATATGCCGGGAAAAGTTGCCAATGGCGGGCAGTGTCATGGCGTCGGCCTTTTCGGCCAGTTTGACCAGGCTGTTTTTCATGCAGTCGATGGCATCGTTATCGTTGCGGATCAAATGCAGGTGAGTCAGGCATTCCTCCGACTTGGCCAGCAGCATTTCTGCCTCCAGGAGGAACTCGGGAAGTGCGTCTTGCCACTCTTTACCGTCGTTCATCATGAAAGTCTCCACAACATACGGTCAGATAATGAGGCGCCCCACCGGGGCAACGGCTTCAAACTAGCGCCGAAATATGACCGAAGTCTGTAGTTCGTTTCTGAATTTTGAGTAGTACTTTTATTTGAATGATCGGCGTCGCGACTGCTGGCGCTGCTTGCAGTGGAAACAACCAGAGGCGTTCGCATTACTTCGATTGCCCAGGTGTTAATGCCTGGAAGGCCCTTGGGCCGTGGGCTTGCGATAGCAAACAAAAGCCTGACTCCATTCATGCAATGAGAATGGCGTCACATTAATGGCTATTGGATATCGCGAATATCAGGTTGGACCTGATTGCGACTAGGGGAATCCCTTACATGGCTGAACCTTGTGACCGTTTGGGGGTCCCGGCGCGTTGCCAGACCACCGGACAGTAAGGTGAAACCAGTAAAGCATGATGTCAGTGTGACATCAATGCATTTGCGTGGCATTTTAGCGAGGGTCAAGGTCTGGCGCGAGCTGCCGATAACCTTCTCCAGTAAGCAGCGATTCTTTTCAGCACACCCAGGAGTCTTCAATGGCTGGCATTCTCGACACGGTAGATCAACGCACGCAATTGGTGGGTGAGAATCGCCTGGAGATCCTCATGTTTCGCCTGGCCGGGCGCCAGTTGTTCGCGATCAACGTGTTCAAGGTGCAAGAAGTCCTGCAGTTGCCCAAGCTGACCCTGATGCCCCAGCGCCACCCGTTTGTGTGTGGCGTGGTCAACCTGCGTGGCCAGACCCTGCCGGTGATCGACCTGTCCCAGGCCATCGGCATGCGTCCGCTGGTACCGGGGCCCAACAGCACCATTATCGTTACCGAGTACAACCGTTCGGTACAGGCCTTCCTCGTGGGGGGTGTCGACCGCATCGTCAACATGACCTGGGAGTCGATCCTGCCGCCGCCGGCCAGCGCCGGCCGCCAGCATTACCTCACGGCCATCAGCAAGGTGGATGAGCAGTTGGTCGAAATCATCGACGTGGAAAAAGTCCTCGCCGAGATCGTGCCCTACAACGCCAAGGTCTCCCGGGAAAAACTCGAGGACCCGGTCCTCGAGCGTGCCCGTGGCCGCGAAGTGTTGTTGGTAGATGACTCCAATGTAGCCTTGTCGCAATTGCGCGACACCCTGGGGCAACTGGGGGTGAAGATGCATATCGCCAGTGACGGCCTCAAGGCCTTGAACATGCTCAAGGCCTGGGCGGACACCGGCGTGGTGATGACCGACAAGCTGTTGATGATCTTCACCGATGCCGAAATGCCCGAGATGGACGGCTACCGCCTGACCACCGAGATCCGCAACGACCCACGCCTGCGTGACCTCTATGTGGTGCTGCACACTTCTTTGTCCGGCAGCTTCAACGATTCGATGGTGAAAAAGGTCGGTTGCGACAACTTCCTCTCCAAATTCCAACCCGACAAATTGGTGGACGTGGTGCGCCAGCGCCTGATGCTGGACGAAGTCCCGGCCTGATCCCCAGCCCCGTAGGAGCCGGCAAGCTGGCTCCTACAATGCATAGGGATATTTTGATTCTGGCCGCGTGCTCGTATAGGGTGACGTTTTTGTTCACAGGAACCCAGGCTCATGCTTCGTCTCAGCGCGTTGTATCGGTACCCCTTGAAGTCGGGCAAGGCAGAGACCTTGACCCATATCGGCCTGGACAAACTCGGGCTGGACGGGGATCGACGCTGGATGTTGGTGGATGAAGCCAGCGGGCGTTTCCTGACCCAGCGGGCGGTGGCGCAGATGAGTCAGCTGTCGGCACTCTGGAATGCCACCGGTGGCCTGACCTTGAGCGGTGCCGGCCGACCCACCCTGGACGTGGCGTTGCCCGGCGCAGACGCCGAGTTGCGCGGTGTCACCATTTGGCGCGACACCTTGCGGGTTCCCGATGCCGGCGATGAAGCTGCGCGCTGGGTCAGCGACTTTATCGGCAAGCCGACCCGGCTGGTGCAAGTGCCCCTGGAGCGTGCGCGTACCACGGCGGCCGGCTATGGCAAGGATGATGACCAGGTCGCGTTCGCTGACGGTTTCCCTTTGTTGCTGATCGGCCAGGCTTCCCTCGACGACCTGTCGCAGCGCATCGGCCGGCCCATGGAAATGCTGCGCTTTCGCCCCAACCTGGTGATTGAAGGCAGCGAGGCGTTTGCCGAGGATGGCTGGAAGCGCCTGCGCATTGGTGATGTGGAGTTTCGGGTGGTCAAGTCCTGCTCCCGCTGCATCCTCACCACCATCGATCCGGCGACCGGTGAGCGCAGCGCCGACCGCCAGCCGCTGGCGACCTTGGAAACCTACCGTAAAGAACCCGATGGCGTGATGTTCGGCCAGAACCTGGTCAATGACGGGGTTGGCCGCCTGGAAGTCGGCATGCCGGTGACAATCCTGGAGTAAACCAGGCTCCACAAAAAATGCCCGTCTCACAGAGACGGGCATTTTTTTGCGCGGGGTAAAGGCTTAGCCGCGGTATTCGCACAGGTAGGCAGTGTCCACGGCCACCTTGAGTTGGAACTTGCTGTCGGCAGGCACATGGAACTGGCTGCCCGCAGCGAAGGTTTCCCAGCTGTCGCTGCCTGGCAGCTTGACGGTCAGTGCGCCCGAGACCACGTGCATGATTTCACGCTGGGCCGTGCCGAACTCGTATTCACCCGGGGCCATGACGCCGATGGTCGCTGGACCTTCAGTGGTACCGAAGGCGATCGACTTGACGGTGCCGTCGAAGTACTCATTGACTTTGAACATGGGTGAATCCTCGGAAAAAGGGCTAGGAAAGGTCGGCCAGTATGCCTTCTACACGGGCAAAATCAACGGCAGCAAACGCGCCGTATTACGCGCATCCTCCAGGGCCCGATGTTGCTGGCCGTTGAACTGCATACCCGCCAGTTGCAACGCGCCATTGAGCCCCAGGGGCTTGTCCAGGCGCCGGGCTTTGGCGAAGCGCTGCTTGAGGTTCACGTGGGGTGTCTGGCCCAGCACGCTTGCCAAGCCATGGCGCTGCCACTCCAGTTCCAGTTGCTGGCGGTCGTAGTCGCCCCAACTGGCCCAGCCTTCCAGGCGCGGATGGTGCTGGCCCAGCCAGCGTTCGAACAGCGGCCAGACCTCGGTCAAGGGTGCCGCGCTGTCGATACTGGCCTGGCTGATATGCGTCAACTGGCGGCAGAACGGCGTCAGCAACGGCCGGCGCAAAGGCCGCACGAAGCGCTGGAAGTGGTCCAGTTCGCGGCCCTGGCGGTTGACCAGGGTCACGCCGATTTCGATGATTTCCATCTCCGACACGGGCCAGCCGCCCTCATCCGTTGTGGCTTCAAGATCAATAATCAGCCAATGAGGCATCGCAGGTTCCCGTACTCATCCCTTTCTGATGGGGATAGAGCGTAGCCAAGCCTGGTAGTTCCGCCCAGGGCTATTCGATCTGCAGCAATACCTGGCGATTGCGTACTTGATCGCCTGCGCTGACTTGAATGGCCTTGACCACCCCGTCGATACCCGCCTTGAGCGGGTGCTCCATTTTCATCGCCTCGAGCACCAGCAGCAGTTGGCCCTTGCGCACCTCATCGCCTTCGCTCACCTGCACCAGGGTAATCGCGCCGTCCATTGGCGCCTTGACCGTGCCACTGCTGGCCGGCGCCTCACGACTGGCCACGGTTTGCGTCTGGTTGTTCACGCACAGGCTGCTACCGGCGTCTAACAGCCAGAGCTGGGTGCCTTGCAGGTGATAGGCAAGCCGGCGCCGAACACCGTTGATGACCAGGCTGGCCCAGCGCCCGTCACTGCCTTGCAGGTGTATCGCGATGTCGCCGATTTGCAGGTGATCGTCCGCCGCCACCCGCGCGCTGACCTCATGACACTGCTCCCCAACGCTCAGGCGATAGGTCCAGGGCACGCTGGCATTGTTGCGCCAGCTCGCCAGAGCCGGGCGATGCAGTGCCGCGCTGTGTCGATAGAACAGGGCGGCGGCCACTGCCAGTTGTTCATCGCTGATGGGAGGGCGGGCAATATCACTGAAGTGTTCGGCGATAAACCCGGTACTGAAATCCGCCGCGACAAACTGCGGGTGCCCGAGCAAGTCCACCAATAACCGCTGGTTACTGGGAACTCCCAGCAGCACACAGTCCTGCACCGCGCGCAGGAGCTTGCGCCGCGCCTCTTCGCGGGTAGCGCCATGGGCGATGATTTTGCCCAGCATTGGGTCGTAGAACGGGCTGATCCGCTGCGGGGCTTGCAAGCCATGGTCGACCCGCACCCCGGCGGCCGGTTCCCAGCGCAGCACCTCGCCGGTCTGGGGCAAGAAGCCTTGGGCCGGGTCTTCGGCGTACAGGCGCACCTCCATGGCATGCCCGGTCAGTGTCACTTGCTCCTGGCGCAACGGCAGGGGCTGGCCGGCGGCGATTTGCAGTTGCCAATCCACCAGGTCCAGGCCGGTGATCAGTTCGGTGACCGGGTGTTCCACCTGCAGGCGGGTGTTCATTTCCAGGAAGTAGAAACGCCCGCTCTGGTCCAGCAGGAACTCCACGGTGCCGGCGCCGACATACGCCACCGCGCGCCCGGCCTTGAGCGCCGCTTCGCCCATGGCCTGGCGCAACTCGGCGGTCATGACCGGGCAGGGCGCTTCTTCGATGACCTTCTGATGGCGGCGCTGCACCGAGCAATCACGTTCGCCCAGGTAGATCAGGTTGCCGTGGGCATCGCCGAACAGTTGGATCTCCACATGGCGCGGCGCGATAAGTGCCTGCTCCAGGATCAGTTCGTCACTGCCAAAGGCGTTCAAGGCCTCGGAGCGTGCGGTATGCAAGTGTTCGAGCAGTTGCCCGGGCGCGTGCACCAGGCGCATGCCGCGTCCGCCACCGCCGGCACTGGCCTTGATCATCAGCGGGTAGCCGATGCGCTCGGCTTCGCGTTGCAGGGTCGCGTCGTCTTGTGCGCTGCCCTGATAGCCGGCAATGCACGGCACACCGGCGGCGAGCATGGCGATTTTCGACAGGCGCTTGCTGCCCATCAACTCGATGGCGTCGGCGCTGGGGCCGATAAACACCAGGCCGGCGGCGATGCAGGCCTTGGCGAACTCGGGGTTTTCCGAGAGAAAGCCGTAGCCGGGGTGGACCGCATCGGCACCGGTGAGGCGCGCGGCGTCGAGGATGGCCGGGATGTTCAGGTACGACTGCTGCACCGGGGCAGGGCCGATGTTCACCGCTTCGTCGGCCATTTGCACGTGCAAGGCGTTGGCGTCGGCTTCGCTATAGACGGCCACGGTGCGGTAGCCCAGGGCTTGGGCGGTGCGCTGGATACGGCAGGCGATTTCGCCACGGTTGGCGATCAGTATTTTATTGAAGCTGGGCATTGTGGGTCCCTGTCTGATTGGTTGCGCAGGTGTGGGCTTGTGTGGGAGCCGGCTTGCCTGCGATGGCGGTGTATAGGTATCTACACAACTTTCAGAAACTGACGAACTCTCCCGTGGCGAGCGGGCTTGCCCCGCGTTGGGCTGCGAAGCAGCCCCAAAACCAGCCGCTGCGGTGTATCTGGTACAACGCATTCGGCTTATTGGGGCTGCTTCGCAGCCCAGCGCGGGGCAAGCCC
>NZ_MIFU01000088.1:0-73700 GCF_001855215.1 Pseudomonas sp. 06C 126
GGCAAGCCCGCTCGCCACAACAATCTGCTGCCAGCCAGGACGATAAACTGGCACCATCAAGCCCAAATGACTCGCAGAGATAACGGACATGTCCCTACGCACACTGCTCACCGCCCTACTGCTATCCGCCAGTTTCACGGCGATGGCAGCCACTGAAGTCCTGCCCTTGAGCAACCGCACCAGCGCCGACCTGCTGCCGGTCGCACAGAATTTCATTGGCAAGGATGGCACGGTCAGCGCCTATGGCAATCAACTGATCGTCAATGCCGAGCCGGACAAGATCCAGGGCCTGCGCGCCCTGCTCGCACAACTGGACACACCGTCCAAGCGCTTGCTGATCACCGTCGACACCAACGAAAACAATCAGCAGAGCAACGGCCAGGTCATCACCTACAGCACCGAAAGCCGAGAGGGTGGAATCCAGCAGATCCAGGCCAGCGAAGGCGTGCCCGCGCTGATCCAGGTCGGTCAGAGCGTGCCACTGACCACCACCCAGTCCGATACCTATGGCCGCCCGCAAAACCAGACTCAGTACCGCAACGTCACCCAAGGTTTCTACGTCACCGCCAGCGTCACCGGCGAGACCGTACACCTGAGCATCAGCACCAATCGTGACCGTATGAGCCAGGAGCGTCCCGATGTAGTGAATGTGCAAAGTACCGACACAACTGTCAGCGGGCGCCTGGGCGAATGGATCACCCTGGCCGGTATCAATCGCCAGACCCAGGCCGACAAACAGGGCGCGACCCGCACCTACTCGACCCAGGGCCGGGATGACCTGACACTGCGGGTCAAAGTGGACACCTTGAACTGAAGCACCAAAAACTGACTGATTAGTCGTATTAGACCAAAGATGTAGTGCTATAAAAAAAGCACTACAAAACATTTGACGATCCAAAAAAGCATGGGCATGATGGCCTCGCTCCCGCTAATCAGGGGCCCTGGCAAGGGCCTTCGGATCGTCGCTCTAAGCTACCCACCTGAGCCGATTCGTGTCTGTACCGCCCACAAGGTGTGTTTGACGAGGTTGCGACTGGAACGAAGTTGTCCCGAGGGACGGAAGCTAACCAGGTAACCCGGCAACACACTGATGGATCGTACCAAGGCCCACGACGCCCGAAGACTGTTCTCGGTTCGCCTCTACCTGCTCACTTTCTCCCTTGAGCCTATCGTTCATCCCGTCGCCTTCCCCGCCAAGCCCACTTTGACCGCCTAAGCTTCTGGTCAGCGAGCAGCCAATCCCACGCACTGAATACGTGGCTGGCAAATGGAATTTTCAACCCAGTAGTTTTTCCACAAAAGACGCGACGAGGTTTTTCCCCATGGCACTGACACGCGAACAGCAAATTGCAGCCCTTGAAAAAGACTGGGCTGAAAACCCACGCTGGAAAGGCGTGACTCGCGCTTACTCCGCTGCTGACGTCGTCCGCCTGCGCGGCTCGGTTCAACCTGAGCACACCTTCGCAAAACTGGGCGCCGAGAAGCTGTGGAAGCTGGTTACCCAGGGCGCCAAGCCGTCCTTCCGTCCCGAGAAAGATTTCGTCAACTGCATGGGCGCCCTGACCGGCGGCCAGGCTGTGCAACAAGTCAAGGCCGGCATCCAGGCGATCTACCTGTCCGGCTGGCAAGTGGCCGCGGACAACAACTCCGCCGAGTCCATGTACCCTGACCAATCGCTGTACCCGGTGGATTCCGTGCCAACCGTGGTCAAGCGCATCAACAACTCGTTCCGCCGCGCCGACCAGATCCAATGGAAAGCCGGTAAAGGTCCGGGCGACGAAGGCTACATCGACTACTTCGCGCCAATCGTGGCTGACGCCGAAGCCGGTTTCGGTGGCGTACTGAACGCCTACGAGCTGATGAAGAGCATGATCGAGGCAGGCGCCGCCGGCGTGCACTTCGAAGACCAACTGGCTTCCGTGAAAAAATGCGGCCACATGGGCGGCAAGGTACTGGTTCCGACCCAGGAAGCCGTACAGAAGCTGACCGCTGCTCGCCTGGCTGCTGACGTTGCCGGCACCCCGACCATCATCCTGGCACGTACCGACGCTAACGCGGCAGACCTGCTGACGTCGGACTGCGACCCGTACGACCAGCCGTTCGTGACTGGCGAGCGCACCCAGGAAGGCTTCTACAAGGTTCGTGCAGGCCTGGATCAAGCAATTGCCCGCGGCCTGGCCTACGCGCCGTATGCCGACCTGATCTGGTGCGAAACCGCCAAGCCAGACCTGGACGAAGCCCGTCGCTTCGCCGAGGCGATCAAGAAGGAATACCCGGACCAACTGCTGTCCTACAACTGCTCGCCTTCCTTCAACTGGAAGAAAAACCTGGACGACGCGACCATCGCCAAGTTCCAGCGCGAACTGTCCGCCATGGGCTACAAGCACCAGTTCATCACCCTGGCCGGCATTCACAACATGTGGCACAGCATGTTCAACCTGGCGCACGACTACGCCCGCAACGACATGACTGCCTACGTGAAGCTGCAGGAGCAGGAATTCGCTGACGCCGCCAAAGGCTACACCTTCGTGGCGCACCAGCAGGAAGTGGGCACTGGCTACTTCGACGACATGACCACCGTGATCCAGGGCGGCACCTCGTCCGTAACCGCGCTGACCGGTTCGACCGAAGAAGAACAGTTTCACTAAGTAGCTGAGTACACGGCCATTGCGGGCCCGATAGAAAGCTAACCGCAGTGCCGCACGATCTGACGCCCCGACTGGTTCGGGGCGTTTTTTTTGCCCCGAGAAAACCCTCCCACCCCTGCGAAGATCAAAATGTGCGGGCTTGCTCGCGAAAGCGGTGCATCAGCCAGCAGTTTTTTGACTGACACACCGCTTTCGCGAGCAAGCCCGCTCCCACAATAAAAATGCGGCCAGCCTGACGTTTTTGCGCAAAACCTTGATCCAGAGCGGTATTCGCCCAGGAAAATTCAGTTAAAAGTTGTGCGCTGACAACTTGCGCCTAACGGGCAAGTAACAACAACTTTTCCCGCGACGCACTCAACACCCGCTTAAAACTCCCGCAAACAATATTCATTATCATTTAGAGCATTAAAACTTCGTTACACCCTAAACAAAACACAATTGATTAAAATCAAGCTAATGCCCGCAGCGTCTGGGCTACAGCCCCATAAAGGTGCACTATGTCCTTAATTCAGCGAATAAATTAGCTACAGGAATTTTACTTGCTAGGTGTTTAGCCATAAAATCACCGCGATTGATTGCGCTGCGACATATCGTCACTGCGTCGTTACTTTTTCGAGCTCAGAGACCTTTGCTCTCTGTTAAGGATTTCCAGCATGACCGAAGCGACAGGACTCATGGCCCACAACTGGGGCTTTGCCATTTTCCTCCTCGGTGTTGTCGGCCTTTGCGCCTTCATGCTCGGTGTTTCCAGCCTCCTCGGGTCAAAAGCCTGGGGCCGCAGCAAAAACGAACCGTTCGAGTCCGGCATGCTACCTACAGGTGGCGCCCGCTTGCGGCTCTCAGCCAAATTCTATCTGGTCGCGATGCTGTTCGTGATCTTCGATATCGAAGCCCTCTTTCTCTTTGCCTGGTCTGTGTCCGTCCGCGAAAGCGGCTGGACCGGATTCGTCGAAGCTCTCGTTTTCATAGCAATTCTGTTGGCAGGTCTTGTCTACCTGTTCCGAGTGGGCGCCCTTGACTGGGCTCCGGAAGCTCGTCGCAAGCGGCAAGCGAAGCTGAAACAATGAGGCTTTGGCGATGCAATACAATCTCACCAGGATCGACCCGGATGCTCCTAACGATCAGTACCCCATCGGCGAACGGGAAACCGTTTCCGATCCGTTAGAAGATCAAGTCCACAAAAACATCTACATGGGCAAGCTGGAAGACGTGCTGAGTGGCGCGGTCAACTGGGGGCGCAAGAATTCCCTGTGGCCGTACAACTTCGGCCTTTCGTGCTGCTACGTGGAAATGACCACCGCCTTCACGGCGCCCCATGACATCGCGCGCTTTGGCGCCGAAGTTATCCGGGCATCGCCGCGCCAGGCGGATTTCATGGTTATCGCCGGTACCTGCTTTATCAAGATGGCGCCGATCATCCAGCGTCTCTACGAGCAAATGCTCGAGCCAAAGTGGGTTATCTCCATGGGTTCGTGCGCCAACTCCGGTGGCATGTACGACATCTACTCCGTGGTTCAGGGGGTGGACAAGTTCCTGCCCGTGGACGTCTACGTGCCTGGCTGCCCGCCCCGTCCTGAAGCATTCCTGCAAGGCTTGATGTTGCTGCAGGAATCGATTGGCAAGGAGCGTCGCCCACTTTCCTGGGTCGTCGGAGATCAAGGCGTGTACCGCGCCGAGATGCCGTCACAAAAGGAACAGCGCCGCGAACAGCGAATCGCAGTCACCAACCTGCGCAGCCCCGACGAAGTCTGATCCAGCACCGCTTCTTTTATAGAACGAAAACCTGGCTTCATTCTTTACGTTGACCGAAAGCGATAAAAAACCATGACTACAGGCAGTGCTCTGTACATCCCGCCTTATAAGGCAGACGACCAGGATGTGGTCGTCGAACTCAACAACCGTTTTGGCCCTGACGCCTTCACCGCCCAGGCCACACGCACCGGTATGCCAGTGCTGTGGGTGGCGCGCGCCAAACTCGTCGAAGTCCTGACCTTCCTGCGCAACCTGCCCAAGCCGTACGTCATGCTCTATGACCTGCATGGCGTGGACGAGCGCCTGCGCACCAAGCGCCAGGGGCTGCCGAGCGGCGCGGACTTCACCGTGTTCTATCACCTGATGTCGCTGGAACGTAACAGCGACGTGATGATCAAGGTCGCACTAAACGAAAGCGACTTGAGCATCCCGACCGTGACCGGTATCTGGCCGAACGCCAGCTGGTACGAGCGTGAAGTCTGGGACATGTTCGGTATCGACTTCCCGGGCCACCCGCACCTGACCCGCATCATGATGCCGCCGACCTGGGAAGGTCACCCGCTGCGCAAGGACTTCCCGGCCCGCGCCACTGAATTCGATCCGTTCAGCCTCAACCTCGCCAAGCAGCAGCTTGAAGAGGAAGCCGCACGTTTCCGCCCGGAAGACTGGGGCATGAAGCGCTCCGGCACCAACGAGGACTACATGTTCCTCAACCTGGGCCCGAACCACCCTTCGGCCCACGGCGCATTCCGTATCATCCTGCAGCTGGACGGTGAAGAAATCGTCGACTGCGTGCCCGACATCGGCTACCACCACCGTGGTGCCGAGAAGATGGCCGAGCGCCAGTCGTGGCACAGCTTCATCCCGTACACCGACCGTATCGACTACCTCGGCGGCGTGATGAACAACCTGCCGTACGTGCTCTCGGTCGAGAAGCTGGCCGGCATCAAGGTCCCGGACCGGGTCGACACCATCCGCATCATGATGGCCGAGTTCTTCCGGATCACCAGCCACCTGCTGTTCCTGGGTACCTATATCCAGGACGTTGGCGCCATGACCCCGGTGTTCTTCACCTTCACCGACCGTCAGCGTGCCTACAAGGTCATCGAAGCCATCACGGGCTTCCGCCTGCACCCGGCCTGGTACCGCATCGGCGGTGTGGCCCACGACCTGCCGAATGGCTGGGAGCGCCTGGTCAAGGAATTCATCGACTGGATGCCCAAGCGTCTGGACGAGTACCAGAAAGCCGCCCTGGACAACAGCATCCTCAAGGGTCGGACCATCGGCGTCGCGCAGTACAACACCAAGGAAGCCCTGGAATGGGGCGTCACCGGTGCGGGCTTGCGTTCGACCGGTTGCGATTTCGACCTGCGCAAGGCGCGCCCGTACTCCGGCTACGAGAACTTCGAGTTCGAAGTCCCGCTGGCGGCCAACGGCGATGCCTACGACCGCTGCATCGTGCGCGTCGAAGAAATGCGCCAGAGCCTGAAGATCATCGAGCAGTGCATGCGCAACATGCCGGCAGGCCCGTACAAGGCGGATCACCCGCTGACCACGCCGCCGCCTAAAGAGCGCACCCTGCAACACATCGAAACCCTGATCACGCACTTCCTGCAAGTCTCGTGGGGCCCGGTGATGCCGGCCAACGAGTCCTTCCAGATGATCGAAGCGACCAAGGGTATCAACAGTTATTACCTGACGAGCGATGGCGGCACCATGAGCTACCGCACCCGGATTCGTACCCCAAGCTTCGCGCACTTGCAGCAGATCCCTTCGGTGATCAAAGGCGAGATGGTCGCGGACTTGATTGCGTACCTGGGTAGTATCGATTTCGTTATGGCCGACGTGGACCGCTAAGCATGAACAGCACGCTTATCCAGACAGACCGTTTCACCTTGAGTGAAACCGAGCGCTCGGCCATCGAGCACGAGCTGCATCACTACGAAGATCCGCGCGCAGCGTCGATCGAAGCCTTGAAGATCGTCCAGAAGGAACGTGGCTGGGTGCCCGACGGCGCCCTCTACGCCATCGGCGAGATCCTCGGCATCCCGGCCAGCGACGTTGAAGGCGTGGCCACGTTCTACAGCCAGATCTTCCGCCAGCCGGTTGGCCGCCACATCATTCGCGTGTGCGACAGCATGGTCTGCTACATCGGCGGCCACGAATCAGTGGTTGACGCGATCCAGAGCAAGCTGGGCATCGGCCTCGGCCAAACCACTGCAGACGGGCGTTTCACCCTGCTGCCGGTGTGCTGCCTGGGTAACTGTGACAAGGCGCCGGCGTTGATGATCGACGACGACACATTCGGCGACGTCCAGGCCTCTGGCGTCACCCAATTGCTCGAGGGCTACCCATGACCCTGACTTCCTTTGGCCCGGCCAACCTGATCAAGCGTTCGGCCGAAACCCACCCGCTGACCTGGCGCCTGCGTGACGACGGCGAGCCTGTATGGCTTGACGAGTATCAGGCCAAGAACGGCTATGCCGCAGCACGCAAGGCTTTTGCCGACATGGCCCAGGACGATATCGTCCAGACCGTGAAGGACGCCGGCCTTAAAGGTCGCGGCGGTGCTGGCTTCCCCACGGGTGTGAAGTGGGGCCTGATGCCCAAAGACGAATCCATCAACATCCGCTACTTGCTGTGCAACGCGGATGAAATGGAGCCCAACACCTGGAAGGACCGCATGCTGATGGAGCAACTGCCCCATCTGCTGATCGAAGGCATGCTGATCAGCGCCCGTGCGCTGAAAACCTACCGTGGCTACATCTTCCTGCGTGGCGAATACACCACTGCCGCCAAGCACTTGAACCGTGCCGTGGAAGAAGCCAAGGCCGCAGGCCTGTTGGGCAAGAACATCCTCGGTTCGGGGTTCGACTTCGAACTGTTCGTGCACACCGGCGCCGGGCGTTATATCTGCGGTGAAGAAACCGCCCTGATCAACTCCCTCGAAGGCCGCCGCGCCAACCCGCGCTCCAAGCCGCCCTTCCCCGCTGCTGTTGGCGTGTGGGGCAAGCCGACGTGCGTTAACAACGTCGAGACGCTGTGCAACGTGCCGGCGATCATCGCCGACGGCGTGGACTGGTATAAATCCCTGGCCCGCGAAGGCAGCGAAGACATGGGCACCAAGCTCATGGGCTTCTCCGGCAAGGTCAAGAACCCGGGCCTGTGGGAACTGCCATTCGGCGTGACCGCCCGCGAGCTGTTCGAGGACTACGCCGGCGGCATGCGCGACGGCTACACCCTGAAAGCCTGGCAGCCAGGCGGCGCCGGTACCGGCTTCCTGCTCCCTGAGCACCTCGACGCACAAATGTATGCCGGCGGCATCGGCAAGGTGGGCACCCGGATGGGTACCGGCCTGGCGATGGCGGTGGACAACACCGTGAACATGGTCTCGCTGCTGCGCAACATGGAGCAGTTCTTCGCCCGTGAATCCTGTGGTTTCTGCACTCCGTGCCGCGATGGCCTGCCATGGAGCGTCAAGCTCCTGATGGCCATCGAGAAAGGCGAAGGCCAGCCGGGGGATATCGAGACCCTGCTGGGCCTGGTCGGTTTCCTCGGCCCTGGCAAGACCTTCTGTGCTCACGCACCGGGCGCCGTGGAGCCACTGGGCAGCGCAATCAAGTACTTCCGCTCGGAGTTCGAAGCCGGCATCGCGCCCAAAAGCGCCGCCGTCCCGCCTCTGGCAAAGCCGATCGTAGTCGGCGCGTAACGCTTCAATAAGCGAAGGGTCCGTGCCCTTCGCTTTGTCATGTGCTGACGCCTTGATGGCTGTGTTGATGCACATGAATAACAAGATTCCATTAGCCACGCCCGCTGACAACGGGCCAACGAAGAACTTTGAACCATGGCCACTATCCACGTAGACGGCAAAGCGCTCGAAGTCGATGGGGCAGACAACCTGTTACAGGCGTGTCTGTCACTAGGCCTCGACATCCCTTATTTCTGCTGGCACCCCGCGCTCGGTAGCGTCGGTGCCTGTCGCCAGTGTGCGGTCAAGCAGTACACCGACGAAAACGACACCCGTGGTCGTATCGTCATGTCCTGCATGACCCCAGCCACCGACAACACCTGGATCTCCATCGAAGATGAAGAATCCAAGGCGTTCCGCGCCAGCGTTGTCGAATGGCTGATGACCAACCACCCCCACGACTGCCCGGTCTGTGAGGAAGGCGGTCACTGCCACCTGCAAGACATGACGGTGATGACCGGCCACAACGAGCGCCGTTACCGCTTCACCAAGCGTACCCACCAGAACCAGGAACTGGGCCCGTTCATTTCCCATGAAATGAACCGCTGCATCGCCTGCTACCGCTGCGTACGCTTCTATAAAGACTACGCCGGCGGCACCGACCTGGGCGTCTTTGGCGCCCACGACAACGTGTACTTCGGTCGCGTTGAAGACGGCGTGCTCGAAAGCGAGTTCTCCGGCAACCTCACCGAGGTCTGCCCGACCGGTGTGTTCACCGACAAGACTCACTCCGAGCGCTACAACCGCAAGTGGGACATGCAGTTCGCCCCGAGCATCTGCCATGGCTGCTCCAGCGGTTGCAACATCTCCCCGGGCGAGCGCTACGGTGAACTGCGTCGCATCGAAAACCGCTTCAACGGTTCGGTCAACCAGTACTTCCTGTGCGACCGTGGCCGTTTCGGCTATGGCTACGTCAACCGCGAAGACCGTCCGCGCCAGCCGTTGCTGGCCGATGGCGCCAAGCTGAGCCTGGACGACGCACTGGATAAAGCCGCCGACCTGCTGCGCGGCCGTAACATCGTCGGTATCGGTTCGCCACGCGCCAGCCTCGAAAGCAACTACGCGCTGCGCGAGCTGGTCGGTGCCGAGCACTTCTACAGTGGTATCGAAGCCGCTGAGCTGGAGCGCATCCGCCTGGTCCTCCAGGTGCTGAACGACAGCCCGCTGCCAGTGCCAAACATGCGCGACATCGAAGACCACGACGCAATCTTCGTACTCGGTGAAGACCTGACCCAGACCGCTGCGCGTATCGCGCTGTCCCTGCGCCAGTCGGTCAAAGGCAAGGCCGAAGAAATGGCCGACGCCATGCGCGTGCAGCCTTGGCTCGACGCTGCGGTGAAAAACATCGGCCAGCACGCGCTGAACCCGCTGTTTATCGCCAGCATCGCTGAAACCAAGCTCGACGATATCGCCGAAGAGTGCGTGCACGCAGCACCCGACGACCTGGCACGCATCGGTTTCGCCGTGGCCCACGCCCTCGACGCCAGCGCCCCTGCCGTCGAAGGCCTGGACGCAGAAGCCGTGGCCCTGGCCCAGCGCATCGCCGACGCCCTGCTGGCGGCCAAGCGCCCATTGATCATTGCCGGTACCTCCCTGGGTTCCAAGGCACTGATCGAAGCCGCCGCCAACATCGCCAAGGCCCTGAAGCTGCGGGACAAGAACGGCTCCATCAGCCTGGTTGTACCGGAAGCCAACAGCCTTGGCCTGGCCATGCTCGGCGGCGAGTCCGTGGACGCAGCCCTGCAAGCGGTGATCGACGGCAATGCCGACGCCATCGTGGTGCTGGAAAACGACCTGTACACCCGCACCGATGCCGCCAAGGTTGACGCTGCACTGGACGCTGCCAAAGTCCTGATCGTCGCCGATCACCAGAAGACCGCTACCAGCGACCGTGCCCACCTGGTGCTGCCAGCCGCTACCTTCGCTGAAGGCGACGGTACCCTGGTCAGCCAGGAAGGCCGCGCCCAGCGCTTCTTCCAGGTGTTCGATCCGAAGTACATGGACGCCAGCATCCTGGTTCACGAAGGCTGGCGCTGGCTGCATGCCCTGCGCGCAACCCTGCTGAACCAGCCGATCGACTGGACCCAACTCGACCACGTCACCGCTGCCGTCGCCTCCAGCGCACCGCAACTGGCGCGTATCGTCGATGCCGCACCGTCCGCCGCGTTCCGCATCAAGGGCATGAAACTGGCCCGTGAGCCGCTGCGTTACTCCGGACGTACCGCCATGCGCGCTGACATCAGCGTGCACGAACCGCGTACCCCGCAAGACAACGACACCGCGTTTGCCTTTTCCATGGAAGGTTACTCGGGTTCGGTCGAGCCACGTCAGCAGGTGCCTTTCGCCTGGTCGCCGGGCTGGAACTCGCCGCAGGCCTGGAACAAGTTCCAGGACGAAGTCGGTGGTCATATCCGCGCTGGCGACCCGGGCACCCGCCTGATCGAAAGCACCGGCGACTCGCTGAACTGGTTCGCGGCCGTACCGCGTCCGTTCAACCCGGCCCAGGGCACCTGGCAGGTTGTGCCGTTTTTCCACCTGTTCGGCAGCGAAGAGAACTCTTCCAAGGCCGCGCCGGTGCAAGAGCGCATCCCGGCTGCCTACGTGGCGCTGGCCAAGTCCGAAGCCGACCGCCTGGGCGTCAACGACGGTGCCCTGCTCAGCTTGAACGTAGGCGGCCAGACCCTGCGCCTGCCGCTGCGCATCAACGATGAGTTGGGTGCTGGCCTGGTTGGCCTGCCAAAAGGTATCGCTGGCATTCCGCCTGCGATCTTCGGCCACACCGTTGACGGTCTGCAGGAGGCAGCGCAATGACTTGGTTCACTCCTGAAGTGATCGACGTGATCATCTCGGTGGTCAAGGCCATCGTGATCCTGCTGGCCGTGGTCGTCGCGGGCGCCCTGCTCAGCTTCGTCGAACGTCGCTTGCTGGGCTGGTGGCAGGACCGTTACGGTCCGAACCGCGTTGGCCCGTTCGGCATGTTCCAGATCGCTGCCGACATGCTGAAAATGTTCTTCAAGGAAGACTGGACCCCGCCGTTTGCCGACAAGGTGATCTTCACCCTGGCACCGGTCGTGGCCATGAGCGCCTTGCTGATCGCCTTCGCGATCATCCCGATCACCCCGACCTGGGGCGTGGCGGACCTGAACATCGGCTTGCTGTTCTTCTTCGCCATGGCCGGTCTGTCGGTCTACGCGGTGCTGTTCGCCGGTTGGGCCAGTAACAACAAGTTTGCCCTGCTGGGCAGCTTGCGGGCCTCGGCGCAGACTGTGTCCTACGAAGTGTTCATGGGCCTGGCGCTGATGGGCATCGTGGTGCAGGTTGGCTCGTTCAACATGCGCGACATCGTTGAGTACCAGGCGCAGAACCTATGGTTCATCATTCCGCAGTTCTTTGGCTTCTGTACCTTCTTCATCGCTGGCGTGGCCGTGACTCACCGTCACCCCTTCGACCAGCCGGAAGCAGAACAGGAACTGGCCGACGGTTACCACATTGAATACGCCGGCATGAAATGGGGCATGTTCTTCGTCGGTGAGTACATCGGCATCATCTTGATCTCGGCCCTGCTGGTCACGCTGTTCTTCGGCGGCTGGCACGGTCCGTTCGGCATCCTGCCGCAGTTGGCGTTCTTCTGGTTCTTCCTCAAGACCGCGTTCTTCATCATGTTGTTTATCCTGCTGCGCGCTTCCATTCCGCGTCCACGATACGACCAGGTGATGGATTTCAGCTGGCGCTTCTGCCTGCCGCTGACCCTGATCAATTTGCTGGTGACTGCTGCCGTTGTGTTGTTGAACACGCCAGCGGGCGCGGTTCAGTGAGGATTTGACCCATGTTCAAATATATTGGCGACATCGTTAAGGGTACCGGTACCCAATTGCGAAGCCTGGTGATGGTTTTCGGCCATGGCTTTCGCAAACGCGACACCCTGCAATACCCGGAAGAAGCGGTGTACCTGCCGCCGCGCTATCGCGGCCGCATCGTACTGACCCGCGACCCCGACGGCGAAGAGCGTTGCGTAGCCTGCAACCTGTGCGCCGTGGCGTGCCCGGTGGGCTGTATCTCCCTGCAGAAAGCTGAAACCGAAGACGGTCGCTGGTACCCGGACTTCTTCCGCATCAACTTCTCGCGCTGCATTTTCTGCGGCCTGTGCGAGGAAGCTTGCCCGACCACCGCGATCCAGCTGACACCGGATTTCGAGATGGCCGAGTTCAAACGTCAGGACCTGGTGTACGAGAAAGAAGATCTGCTGATCTCCGGTCCCGGTAAAAACCCTGATTACAACTTCTATCGTGTTGCAGGTATGGCCGTTGCCGGTAAGCCCAAGGGCGCCGCACAAAACGAAGCCGAGCCGATCAACGTGAAGAGCTTGCTGCCTTAAGGAAGAAAGATGGAATTCGCTTTCTATTTCGCATCGGGTATTGCAGTGGTGTCCACACTTCGCGTGATCACCAACACCAACCCCGTGCACGCCCTGCTCTACCTGATCATTTCGCTGATCGCCGTGGCCATGACCTTTTTCAGCCTCGGCGCACCGTTTGCCGGTGTCCTGGAAGTGATCGCCTACGCTGGCGCCATCATGGTGCTGTTCGTGTTTGTGGTGATGATGCTCAACCTGGGGCCGGCTTCGGTCGCCCAGGAGCGCGTCTGGCTCAAGCCCGGCATCTGGCTTGGCCCGGTGATCCTGGCAGCGCTGCTGCTGGCTGAACTGCTGTATGTGCTGTTCGCTCACCAGAGCGGCCAGGCCATCGGCCACACCACCGTAGACGCCAAGGCCGTGGGCATCAGCCTGTTCGGCCCGTACCTGCTGGTGGTCGAACTGGCTTCGATGCTGCTGCTCGCTGCAGCCATCACTGCCTTCCACTTGGGCCGCAACGAAGCCAAGGAGCAATGACGATGCCTGCTATCCCTTTGGAGCATGGTCTGGCGGTCGCCGGCATCCTGTTCTGCCTTGGCCTGGTCGGCCTGATGGTTCGCCGTAACATCCTGTTCGTGTTGATGAGCCTGGAAATCATGATGAACGCTGCAGCACTGGCCTTCATCGTGGCAGGTGCGCGTTGGGGCCAGCCGGATGGACAAGTCATGTTCATCCTGGTGATCAGCCTGGCAGCCGCCGAGGCCAGTATTGGCCTGGCGATCCTGCTGCAACTGTATCGTCGCTTCCACACGCTTGATATCGACGCTGCCAGTGAGATGCGCGGATGAACATGATCTTTCTGACTTTCGTATTCCCCCTGATCGGTTTCCTGCTGCTGTCGTTCTCCCGTGGACGCTGGTCGGAAAACCTCTCGGCCCTGGTCGGCGTGGGTTCCATTGGCTTGTCGGCGATTGTCGCCGCCTACGTCATCTGGCAATTCAACGTTGCACCACCCGAAGCCGGTCACTACACCCTGGTGCTGTGGCAATGGATGGCGGTCGAGGGCTTCAAGCCTGACTTCGCCCTGTACGTCGACGGCCTGTCGATCACCATGCTCGGCGTGGTGGTAGGCGTGGGTTTCCTGATCCACCTGTTCGCGTCCTGGTACATGCGCGGTGAGGCCGGTTACTCGCGCTTCTTCGCCTACACCAACCTGTTTATCGCCAGCATGCTGTTCCTGGTGCTGGGCGATAACCTGTTGTTCCTGTACTTCGGCTGGGAAGGCGTGGGCCTGTGCTCGTACCTGTTGATCGGTTTCTACTACAGCAACCGCAACAACGGTAATGCAGCACTCAAAGCCTTTGTCGTGACCCGGATCGGCGACGTGTTCATGGCCATCGGCCTGTTCATCCTGTTCCAACAGGTGGGCACGCTGAATATCCAGGAACTGCTGGTGCTGGCACCACAGAAATTCCAGGTCGGCGACTTCTGGATCACCCTGGCGACCCTGATGCTGCTGGGTGGCGCTGTCGGTAAATCGGCACAACTGCCACTGCAAACCTGGCTGGCAGACGCCATGGCCGGTCCTACCCCGGTGTCGGCACTGATCCACGCCGCCACCATGGTGACCGCCGGTGTCTACCTGATCGCCCGTACCCACGGCCTGTTCACCCTGGCGCCGGAAATCCTGCACCTGGTGGGCCTGGTAGGTGGCGTGACCCTGGTACTGGCCGGCTTCGCCGCGCTGGTGCAGACCGACATCAAGCGCATCCTCGCCTACTCGACCATGAGCCAGATCGGCTACATGTTCCTGGCCCTGGGCGTCGGCGCCTGGGACGGCGCGATCTTCCACCTGATGACCCACGCCTTCTTCAAGGCCCTGCTGTTCCTGGCTTCCGGTGCGGTGATCGTTGCCTGCCACCACGAGCAGAACATCTTCAAGATGGGTGGCCTGTGGAAGAAACTGCCGTTGGCCTACGCCAGCTTCATCGTCGGTGGTGCCGCACTCGCAGCCCTGCCACTGGTGACCGCAGGTTTCTACTCCAAAGACGAAATCCTCTGGGAAGCCTTTGCCAGCGGTAACCAAGGCCTGCTCTACGCCGGTCTGGTGGGTGCGTTCATGACCTCGCTGTACACCTTCCGCCTGATCTTCATCACCTTCCACGGTGAAGCCAAGACTGAAGCCCACGCAGGCCACGGCATCTCCCACTGGCTGCCGCTGTCGGTGCTGATCATCCTGTCGACCTTCGTCGGCGCCATGATCACCCCGCCACTGGCTGGCGTACTGCCACAAAGCGTTGGACATGCTGGCGGTGACGCCAAGCACAGCCTGGAAATCGCCTCGGGCGCCATCGCCATCGCCGGTATCCTGCTGGCGGCCATGCTGTTCCTCGGCAAACGTCGCTTCGTCACTGCCGTGGCCAACAGTGGCATTGGCCGCTTCCTTTCGGCCTGGTGGTTCGCCGCCTGGGGCTTCGACTGGATCTACGACAAACTGTTCGTCAAGCCTTACCTTGCGATCAGCCATGTACTGCGCAAAGACCCGCTCGACCAGACCATTGGTTTGATCCCGCGTGCTGCCAAGGCCGGTCACACCGCCCTGAGCCGCACCGAGACCGGCCAATTGCGTTGGTATGCGGCTTCCATGGCGGCTGGTGCCGTGCTGGTGATCGGCGCCATCGTAGTGGTAGCGGTCTGATATGAACTTTGCGAACTTGCGAAAGGAAACGAGCCCGTCATGATTCTGCCCTGGCTAATCCTGATCCCCTTTATCGGCGGCCTGCTCTGCTGGATGGGTGAACGCTTCGGCGCCACCCTGCCCCGCTGGATTGCGTTGCTGACCATGTCCCTGGAACTCGCACTCGGCCTCTGGCTGTGGGCCCATGGCGACTATTCATTTGCTCCGGCACCGGGTGTCGATCCAACCTTCGCGCTTGAGTTCAAGCACGTCTGGATCGAACGCTTCGGCATCAACGTGCACCTGGCCCTCGACGGCCTGTCGCTGTTGATGATCCTGCTGACCGGCCTGCTGGGTATCCTCTCGGTACTCTGCTCCTGGAAAGAAATCGAGCGTCACGTGGGCTTCTTCCACCTGAACCTGATGTGGATCCTGGGCGGCGTGGTCGGCGTATTCCTCGCCCTCGACCTGTTCATGTTCTTCTTCTTCTGGGAAATGATGCTGGTGCCGATGTACTTCCTCATCGCGCTCTGGGGTCACAGTTCTTCGGACGGCAAGAAAACCCGGATCTACGCGGCGACCAAGTTCTTCATCTTCACCCAGGCTTCCGGCCTGATCATGTTGGTGGCGATCCTGGGCCTGGTACTGGTCAACTTCAACAACACCGGCGTGATTACCTTCAACTACGCCGACCTGTTGAAAACCAAGATGTCGATGACCACCGAGTACATCCTCATGCTCGGGTTCTTCATCGCCTTCGCGGTGAAGCTGCCGGTGGTGCCGTTCCACTCCTGGCTGCCTGACGCTCACGCCCAGGCGCCAACCGCAGGTTCCGTGGACCTGGCCGGTATCCTGTTGAAGACGGCGGCCTACGGCCTGCTGCGTTTCGCCCTGCCGCTGTTCCCGAATGCTTCGGCCGAGTTTGCGCCGATCGCCATGACCCTGGGTCTGATCGGGATCTTCTACGGTGCATTCCTGGCCTTCGCGCAAACCGACATCAAGCGTCTGATTGCCTTCTCGTCCGTTTCCCACATGGGTTTCGTACTGATCGGCATCTACTCCGGCAGCCAGCTGGCGTTGCAAGGCGCAGTGATCCAGATGTTGGCCCACGGTGTTTCAGCCGCCGCACTGTTTATCCTCAGTGGCCAGTTGTACGAGCGCCTGCACACCCGTGACATGCGTGAGATGGGCGGCATCTGGTCGCGTATCGCGTACCTGCCGGCGATCAGCCTGTTCTTTGCCGCCGCGTCCCTGGGCTTGCCGGGTACGGGTAACTTTGTCGGTGAGTTCCTGATCCTGATGGGCAGCTTCGTCAGTGCGCCATGGATCACCGCGATTGCCACTTCCGGCCTGGTGTTCGGTTCGGTCTATTCGCTGATCATGATCCACCGCGCCTACTTCGGCCCGACCAAGTCGGACGCCGTCCTCAAAGGGATGGATGCTCGCGAACTGATCATGGTGCTCGGCCTTGCGGTACTGCTGGTGTACATCGGCGTGTATCCGCAACCGTTCCTCGACACCTCTGCCGCCACGATGCATGGCGTGCAGCAGTGGTTGAGCACCGCCTTCACTCAACTCGCTTCGGCCCGGTAAGAGCGCTATGGAATTCACGATCCAACACTTTATCGCGCTTGCGCCGCTGCTGATTACCAGCCTCACCATTGTGGTGGTGATGCTGGCAATCGCCTGGCGCCGCAATCACTCGCAGACGTTCCTGCTGTCCACCGCAGGCCTGAACCTGGCCTTGCTGTCGATTATCCCGGCACTCAAGGTCGCCCCGCTGGCGGTCACCCCGCTGGTCATGATCGATGACTTCGCGCTGCTGTACACCGCGTTGATCCTCGTTGCGACACTGGCCTGCGTCACCCTCGCCCACGCTTACCTCGGCGAAGGCGGCACCGGCTATCCGGGCAACCGCGAAGAGCTGTACCTGCTGATCCTGCTGGCTGCGGCCGGCGGTATCGTGCTGGTCAGCGCGCAGCACCTGGCCGGTTTGTTCATCGGCCTGGAACTGCTGTCGATCCCGACCTACGGCCTGGTGGCGTACGCCTTCTTCAACAAGCGCTCCCTGGAAGCCGGCATCAAGTACATGGTGCTGTCGGCCGCCGGTTCCGCGTTCCTGTTGTTCGGTATGGCCCTGCTCTACGCCGAAGCCGGCAGCCTGAGCTTCAGCGGTATCGGCCACGCCCTGGCCACCACCAGCATGCCTGCGCCCATCGCCCAACTGGGCCTGGCCATGATGCTGATCGGCCTGGCGTTCAAGCTGTCGCTGGTACCGTTCCACCTATGGACCCCAGACGTGTACGAAGGCGCCCCGGCGCCAGTGGCCGCGTTCCTGGCAACCGCCTCTAAGGTTGCAGTGTTTGCGGTGATGGTGCGTCTGTTCCAGATCTCCCCTGCCGCCAACACCGGCGTGCTGAGCGACGTGCTGACCGTGATCGCCATTGCGTCGATCCTGTTCGGTAACCTGCTGGCCCTGACCCAGAACAACCTCAAGCGTCTGCTGGGTTACTCGTCCATCGCCCACTTCGGCTACCTGCTGATCGCCCTGGTGGCGAGCAAAGGCCTCGCCGTGGAAGCCATCGGCGTGTACCTGGTCACCTACGTGATCACCAGCCTCGGCGCGTTTGGCGTGATTACCCTGATGTCCTCGCCTTACAAAGGCCGTGACGCCGACGCCCTGTACGAATACCGCGGCCTGTTCTGGCGCCGTCCGTACCTGACCGCCGTGCTGACCGTGATGATGCTGTCCCTGGCCGGCATCCCGCTGACCGCAGGTTTTATCGGCAAGTTCTACATCGTCGCGACCGGTGTCGAAGCCCACGAGTGGTGGCTGGTTGCCTCCCTGGTGCTGGGCAGTGCCATCGGCGTGTTCTACTACCTGCGCGTGATGGTCACCCTGTACCTGATCGAGCCAAACCTGCGCCGTGTGGATGCCGAGTTGCACTGGGAACAGAAAGCAGGCGGCGTGATGCTGCTGGCTATCGCCCTGCTGGCATTCTTCCTGGGCGTGTACCCACAACCGTTGCTCACCCTGGTGCAGCATGCGGTGATGGCGGGTTGATCGCTTAAGCTCAAGCAGTAAACAGAACGGCACCTTAGGGTGCCGTTTTGCGTTTCTGGGAAAGATTCAAGCTCCCTGCCCAGCTCAAGGAATATTCCTTACTGAAATGCCTCCGTGTCTGGCATATACCTGCCAGAGCCGCTCGTATGGTGTATGCGCTTTAGGAAGAATCCCACGTCAGGCTCACTTGACCCCTGGCAGATGGGCCACCAAACTATACGCAGGCTACGTACAGAACATGGATGCTCTATTTATCGAATTGCCGCCCTTTGAGCGGTACCGCAAGGACTACCTGACTGACGAACTGTTTCACGGCTTTCAACAAGAGCTAATGAAGAACCCCGAAGCGGGAGCCGTGATGGAAGGCACCGGTGGGTTACGCAAGCTGCGCTTCGTCGATGAACGACGAAACAAAGGCAAACGGGGTGGATTACGCGTCATCTACTACTGGTGGTCAGGCGGCACTCAATTTTGGTTGTTCACGCTGTACGGCAAGCACGAGCAAAGCGACTTGAGCCCACAACATAAAAAAGCCCTCAAGCAACTGCTGGACAGGGAAATCAACGCGAGAGGATTCACATGAAACGTGACATTTATTCCGAACTGGTCGAAGGCTTCGATGCCTTGGCCAACGAGCGCCAAGGCAAGGTCACCCTACGTACTCATACCGTGCAGCAAAACAAACTGGCCCCTCTTACCGCTGAAGACGTGATTGCAGTGCGACAACAACTCAATCTTTCCCGTGCTGTATTTGCCATGTACCTACGCACCAATACACGCACCCTGGAAAACTGGGAGCAAGGTCGCGCACGCCCCAATGCCCAGGCAGCCACGTTGATTCGTCTGGTATCAAAATTTCCGGATACGGTGGAGCGCCTGGCGTTGCTTAGCTGATCGTAGGTGAAGCGATCTTTCCCACATCAGCAAAAACGGCACCTCACGGTGCCGTTTTGCTATCCGCCCTACCTCACTTGCGCGCCGCCTCCCACGACTTGAGCAAATCGGCATAGTTCACGGTTTCACCCTTGGGTTTCTCGTTCGCCAGTTTCGGCTTCGGTGCGCCCGGCTGGTCGAACCAGTACTGGGCATCGCGCTCGGGGTTCATTTTCGGTCCGCAGATCGGCTGCACCTTGGAGCGCTCCAGGCGCGTCATGATCGCGTCCTGGTCCTTGGCCAGGCCATCCAGCGCCTGTTGCGGGGTTTTCTCGCCGCTGGCGGCTTCCGAAATGTGGCTCCACCACAGTTGGGCCAGGCGCGGATAATCCGGCACGTTGGTGCCCGTCGGTGTCCACTGCACCCGCGCCGGGCTGCGGTAGAACTCCACCAGGCCGCCGAGTTTGGGGGCCAGGTCGGTCATGGCCTGGGAGTTGATGTCGGATTCACGGATGGGCGTCAGGCCGACGATGGTTTTTTTCAGGGAAACGGTTTTCGATGTCACGAACTGCGCGTAGAGCCAAGCCGCGAGTTTTTGTTTCTCAGGCGTGGACTTGAGGAACGTCCAGGAACCCACGTCCTGATACCCCAGCTTCATCCCCTCCTCCCAATACGGCCCGCGTGGCGACGGTGCCATGCGCCACTTCGGCGTGCCGTCGGCGTTCATCACCGGCAAGCCGGGTTTGGTCATGTCAGCGGTAAAGGCGGTATACCAGAAGATCTGCTGCGCGATGTTGCCCTGGGACGGTACCGGCCCGGACTCGGAGAAGGTCATGCCTGCCGCTTCCGGTGGCGCATAGGCACGCATCCAGTCGACATACTTCTGCGTGGCAAATACCGCAGCCGGGCCGTTGGTGTCGCCGCCACGGGTCACGCTAGACCCCACCGGGTGGCAATCCTCGACCCGGATCCCCCACTCGTCCACCGGCAAGCCGTTGGGCAGGCCCTTGTCGCCACCACCGGCCATGGAGAACCAGGCATCGGTAAAGCGCCAACCCAGGGAAGGATCTTTCTTGCCGTAGTCCATATGGCCATACACGCGCTTGCCGTCGATTTCCTTGACGTCTTCACTGAAGAACTTGGCGATGTCCTCATAGGCCGACCAGTTCACTGGCACGCCTAGTTCATAGCCGTACTTTTCCTTGAACTTGGCCTTGAGGTCGGCGCGCTCGAACCAGTCGGCACGGAACCAGTAGAGGTTAGCGAACTGCTGGTCGGGCAACTGATAGATCTTGCCGTCCGGCGCGGTGGTAAACGAGATGCCGATAAAGTCCTTGAGGTCCAGGGTCGGCGAGGTGAAGTCCTTGCCTTCGTTGGCCATCAGGTCGGTGATGGACTCGGTCTTGCCATAGCGAAAGTGCGTGCCAATCAGGTCGGAATCGTTGACCCAACCGTCATAGATATTCTTGTCCGACTGCATCTGGGTTTGCAGTTTCTCCACCACGTCGCCTTCCTGCAGCAGGTCGTGGGTCAGCTTGATCCCGGTGATTTCACTGAAGGCCTTGGCCAGCACCTTGGATTCGTACTCGTGGGTGGTGAGGGTTTCCGACACCACATTGATCTTCATCCCACGAAACGGCTCGGCGGCCTTGATAAACCACTTCAGTTCTTCAAGCTGCTGGGCCTCCGTCAGGGTGGACGGTTTGAACTCGCTGCCGATCCACTTCTTCGCGGCATCTTCGTACGCATCGGCCCAGGCCGCAGCACTCAAACCGCTGAGGGCCAAGACGGCGGCCAATGAAATGCTATGTCGCAGCTTATTGTTTTTATCGAACATAGAGACCTCCTGGTTGATTTCAGACGGGTCCGACAGAAGCCCCGCCCCGTGTAGGAGCGAGCTTGCTCGCGAAAAACCCCAAGACACCGCGTTAATCCAGACAACCTGCGTTATCGTTGACGACTTTCGCGAGCAAGCTCGCTCCTACAGGGGTATGGGGACCACCTCAGCCCCAACGCATCACAGACAACAGCCACACCACAGACAGCGCGGACGCCACCCAGATGCTCCAGCCGGTAACGCCGATCACCAGCAGATGCAGGTAGGCGCTCCCGAGAAGACCGATAAACAAGCGATCACCACGTGTCGTGCTGATCGGTAACAAACCGCGCCGGGGAATGCTCGGCGAGCGCAGTTCCCACGTGGTCATGCCTGCCAGCAATAAGGCAATTGCCGCAAAAAACAGCGCAGTCGGGGTGGTCCAGGCCATCCATTCCATCATCGTTTCCTCAGACCCGGCCCAGGGCAAAGCCCTTGGCCACATGGTTGCGAACAAACCAGATCACCAGCATGCCCGGCAGGATGGTCAGCACTCCGGCAGCCGCCAGCACGCCCCAGTCAATGCCCGACGCGGACACGGTGCGGGTCATTACGGCGGCAATCGGCTTGGCATTGACGGACGTCAGGGTGCGCGCCAGCAGCAGTTCGACCCAGGAAAACATAAAGCAGAAAAACGCCGTGACACCGATCCCCGAGCCAATCAGCGGGATAAATATCTTCACGAAAAACTTCGGAAAGCTATAACCATCAATGTAGGCCGTTTCGTCGATCTCCTTGGGCACCCCTGACATAAAGCCTTCCAGGATCCACACCGCCAGCGGTACGTTGAACAGGCAGTGGGCCAGGGCCACGGCGATATGGGTATCGAACAGGCCAATGGACGAATACAGCTGGAAAAACGGCAACAGGAACACCGCCGGCGGCGCCATGCGATTGGTCAGCAGCCAGAAGAACAGGTGCTTGTCGCCAAGGAAGCGATAGCGCGAAAACGCGTAGGCCGCCGGTAGCGCCACGGTCAGGGAAATAACCGTGTTCAGGCTCACGTAGTACAGCGAGTTGAGATACCCGGTGTACCAACTGGGGTCGGTGAAGATCACCTTGTAGTTGGCCAAGGTGAAATCCTGCGGAAACAGCGTCAGGCCGCCGAGGATTTCGGTGTTGCTCTTGAAGGACATGTTCAGCAGCCAGTAGATCGGCACCAGCAGGAACAGGATGTAGATCAGCAGCGGAATGACCTTGCGCTTGCTCATGTTGGCGGCCTCAGCGGTTGGCGTCGGAGTGGGTCATGGCGGTGTAGAACAGCCAGGACACCAACAGGATGATCAGGAAATACACCAGGGAAAACGCGGCGGCCGGGCCCAGGTCGAATTGACCGACAGCCATCTGGGTCAGGGTCTGACTGAGAAAGGTCGTCGCATTTCCCGGCCCACCGCCGGTCAGTACAAAAGGCTCGGTATAGATCATGAAACTGTCCATAAAACGCAGCATCACCGCGATCAGCAGCACGCTCTTCATCTTCGGCAGTTGGATATGTCGGAATACGGCCCAGGCCGATGCCCGATCAATCCGCGCCGCCTGGTAGTACACATCCGGTATAGCCCGCAGCCCCGAGTAACAGAGCAGCGCCACCAGGGATGTCCAGTGCCATACATCCATCACCAGTACTGTGACCCAGGCATCCATGGTGTTGGCGGCGTAGTTGTAGTTGATGCCCATGGCATTCAGGCTCGAGCCCAGCAGGCCGATATCGGCACGGCCAAAGATCTGCCAGATGGTGCCGACGACGTTCCACGGGATCAGCAGCGGGATGGCCATCACAATCAGCACCAGGGACGACCAGCGGCCTTTGGTGGGCATGGTCAGGGCAATGGCAATGCCCAGGGGGATCTCGATCAGCAACACACATGCCGAATAGATGAACTGGCGCAGCAGCGAGTCATGCAGGCGTGGGTCCAGCAGCACTTGTTTGTACCAGTCGGCCCCGACGAAATAGCGGCTGGACTGATCGAAAATGTCCTGCACCGAGTAGTTGACCACGGTCATCATCGGGATCACCGCACTGAACGCCACCAGCAGGAACACCGGCAACACCAGCCACCAGGCCTTGTTGTTCTGCACCTTGTTCATGGCCGCGCCTCCAGCAGGTAATCGTCGGCATACACCATCAGCCATTGCGCCGGAAAACTGATCGAGGCCCGGCCCTCGGGCACCGGTTTGTCTTCGGCCAGACGCACTTTCAACGGCGCGCCGTCGAGGTTGAGGGTCAAGATCTTGTAGGTGCCCAGGTCTTCGACATGTATGACGTCGGCTTGCAACGCGTCGGTATTGGGCTCATCCCAGACATGGATAAACTCGGGACGAATACCGACCTGGAGTTTTTTGTAGTCCTTTTCCGCGAGTTGCCGCTGCTGCACCTCGGACAACACCAGATGTGTTCCGCCAAACCGTACCCCACCTGCATCGGCCTGCACCTCAATCAGATTCATCCCCGGGCTACCGATGAAATAGCCGACAAAGGTATGACTGGGACGCTCGAACAACTCCCGCGGTGTGCCGAACTGCACAATCTGCCCGCCGTACATCACCGCAATCTTGTCGGCAAAGGTCGAAGCCTCCAACTGGTCGTGGGTGACGTAGACCATGGTGATGTTGAACTGCTCGTGGATCTGCTTGAGCTTGCGCCGCAGTTTCCACTTCAGGTGCGGATCTATCACCGTCAGCGGCTCGTCGAACAGAATCGCGGAGACGTCATCGCGCACCAGGCCACGGCCCATTGAGACCTTTTGCTTTTCATCAGCACTGAGGTTGCGGGCTTTTTTGCCCAGCAGGTTCTGCAGGTCGAGCACTTCGGCAATTTCCTGCACCTTGCTGTGCACTTTCGCCTCGGCCATCCCCTGGTTACGCAGGGGGAATGCCAGGTTATCGAACACCGTCATGGTGTCGTAGACCACCGGGAACTGGAACACCTGAGCGATATTGCGCTTTTCCGGGGTAAGGTCATTCACCACCTTGCTGTCGAACAGCACCTGGCCTTCCGAAGGGCTGAGCAAGCCGGAGATGATGTTGAGCAAGGTTGACTTGCCACAGCCCGAAGGACCGAGCAAGGCGTAGGCGCCGCCCTGCTCCCAGATGTGGTTCATTTCGCGAATGGCGTAATCTTCAGGCCCTGCAGGTGTAGGGCTGTAGCTATGCGCCAGGTTCTGCAAATGGATCTCGGCCATCAGGCAACCCTCGCGACACGACGCCCGGGGGCTTGGACCAACCGGCCCTGGCCATCGAACACAAACAGTTTATGGGTCGGAATATAGATCCGGATCGGCGCATCCACGTCGTACTCGTGGACTCCCGGCAAATGCAGCACCAGCAAGAAATGCTCGCTGCGCACATGCAGGAAGGTTTCCGAGCCGCTGATCTCCGCCACTTCCACGGTTACCGCCAGTTCCAGGTCATCGTCGTTGCTGGGCACCAGGCTGATATGGCTGGGGCGCACGCCGAACCGGAACTCGCCCTCACCAATCGGGCGCAGGTCCACGTTCAACGGAAAGTGCACATCGTTGGCGAAACTCACTTCATTACCGCTGATACGCCCCGGCATCAGGTTGATGGGCGGTTCGGAAAACAGCTCGGCCGCCAATACCGTCTGCGGTTGGTGATAGACCTCGGCGGCCTTGCCGCTCTGGATCACCCGGCCTTCGTGGAGGATGGTGGTGGTGCCGCCCAGCGCCAAGGCCTCGTTGGGCTCCGTGGTGGCATAGATGGCAATGGTGTTGCGAGCCTTGAACAGCTCGCGCATTTCCTGACGCAGCTCTTCACGCAGTTTGTAGTCCAGGTTCACCAGAGGCTCGTCGAACAGAATCAATTCGGCGTCCTTCACCAGCGCCCGGGCCATGGCCGTGCGTTGCTGCTGGCCACCGGACAGCTCCAGGGGATGACGTTGCAGGAACTTGTCGATGCGCAGCATCTTCGCGGTTTCCAGTACCTTGCTGCGGATCAGTTCGTTGGACACCCCGGCCTGGCGCAAAGGCGAGGCGATGTTCTCGAACACGGTCATGGTCGGGTAGTTGATGAACTGCTGGTACACCATTGAAACATTGCGCAAGCGCACCGGCTTGTGGGTGACATCGACGCCGTTCATCAGGATGCGCCCGTTGTCAGGCTTGTCCAGGCCGGCCATCAGGCGCATCAGGCTGGTTTTGCCGGACAGCGTACGGCCCAGCAACACATTGAAGGAGCCGGCTTCAAAGCGCAGGTTGGCGTCGTCGATCCAGGTCTGGCCTTCGACAACGCGGGTCACATGTTCCAGGGTCAATGACATGACACGCCCTTTTTCTTATTGGAATTGTTCTTCCAAGGTCAGAGCGAGTTTCGTGCCAATAACAAAAAGTATTTATTTAATAGGGACTTAGGCGTAACTACTGCTCAGTGCTGAACAGAAATGAACATTCATAACTGAACAATTGAACAACCTCCGGGTTGACAATGAACAGTTCTGAACAACACTGAATAAGCTCAGCAAAACCGTTCAACCTGTGGGAGCAGGCTTGCCTGCTACCACAAGGTGAGCGGTGCACGGTTCATAACAACAATAAAAAGAAGGTCACCGCCATGGCCGCACCTGCCCCGCTTTTGCCCCACGACACCATCATCCAGGACTCCTGGCGCCGCTGCCGTGCCTTTGGCCTGGATCACCAGAGCGCGCCCAGCTTCGACCAACTGCCCGCCGAGGGCATCAGCCAGCTGTTGGAGAGCCAGCACGCACTGGTCCAGACCACCCACCAGGAAGTGCTGCCCTACTACGAGAACATCCTCAGCAATTCCAACTGCCTGATCATGCTTGCCGACAACCAGGGCCAGGTGCTGACCTCCTGGGGCACCCAGCGCTTTATCGAACCCAAGCTCGCCCGTGGTTTCAGCGCAGGGGCCAGTTGGCGGGAGCGCTCTACCGGCACCAACGCCATCGGTACCGCACTGGCCTGCGCCCAGGCGGTGCACATCGAGCATGACGAACACTTCCTCAAGGCCAACCGTTTCATGACCGGTTCAGCGGCGCCGATCTTTGACGCCAACCGCGAAATCATCGCGGTGCTGGATGTGTCCAGCGACAGCTACCTGCCGCCCTCCCACACCCTGGGCATGGTCAAGATGATGAGCCAGACCGTGGAAAACCGGCTGATCCTCAACCTGTTTGGCGGCGAGCACTTCCAACTGACCTTCAACACCGGTCTGAACAACCTCGACAGCCAATGGGCCGGCCTGCTGATCTTTGATGAAAGCGGCCAGGTGCTGTCAGCCAACCGCCGCGCCGACAACCTGCTGGGCATCAGCCTGTCGCGGGTGATGATCGACAGCCTGTTCAAGGTCTCGCTGCTGGAGCTGCTCAACCAACCCGAAGGCCTGCCCTTCGCCCTGCAAGCTGCGGGGCGCAACCGTTTCCAGTGCCTGCTCAAACGCCCCAAGCAGGCGCCGGTGCAGGCCAGGGTCTTCAGCGAGCCGGCCGCCGTGCCCATCGGTCTCAAGACCCTGCACTTTGGCGACAGCCGCGTGGAAAAAGCCGTGCGCCAGGCCGAACGCCTGCTGGAAAAAGACATCCCGTTGCTGATCCATGGAGAAACCGGCGTGGGCAAGGAAGTCTTTGTCAAAGCCCTGCACCAGGCCAGCTCCCGCAGCCAGCAGGCTTTTATCGCGGTCAACTGTGCGGCAATTCCGGCCGAGTTAGTGGAATCGGAGCTGTTTGGCTACGAAAAAGGCGCGTTCACCGGCGCCAATCAAAAGGGCAGCATCGGCCTGATCCGCAAGGCTGACAAAGGCACGCTGTTTCTCGATGAGATCGGAGACATGCCCCTCCCAACCCAGGCCCGGCTGCTGCGGGTATTGCAGGAGCGCTGCGTGCAACCGGTGGGCAGCAGCGAATTGTTCCCGGTGGACCTGCGCATCATCTCGGCCACCAACCGTTCGCTGCGCGAGCAGGTGCAGGTCGGGCGGTTCCGCGAGGATTTGTACTACCGCATCGGCGGCCTGACCCTGGAACTGCCCCCCCTGCGCGAACGCAGTGACAAGCAGGCGCTGTTCAAGCAACTGTGGCAACAGCACCGCGAACCCACGCAGTGGGCCGGGCTCAGTACTGAAGTGCTGGCGTTATTCGAGCGACACCCTTGGCCAGGCAACTTGCGCCAGGTCAGCAGCGTGATGCAGGTGGCGCTGGCCATGGCCGAAGACCAGCCGATCCGCCCGGAGCATCTGCCCGATGATTTTTTTGTCGACCTGGGCCAAGCCTCGCCCAGCGCACCGCCGGTTATGGGCGATCTGGACGATAGCCAAAACCTTCAGCAGCGACTGGCAGCGGTCGGCGGCAATATCTCCCACTTGGCGCGCGAGTTGGGGGTCAGCCGCAATACCTTGTACAAGCGGTTACGCGCCGCTACGTAACGGTAACCGCCCCTACGGGCAGCCAGCCTCAGATTTATCCGACAGTGTTTTAGGGTTGCTGCTCGGAAGATGCCCCAATAATCTTCGGCAGTCGCTGCAAATTCAGCGACCGGGTTTCGCAGCCCGGTTAAACTCTAGACGCACAGCGTCCACCACAAGATAACGGGCGCTTTTTTATGCCTGATGTCATGGCGGCTGTGCGCGGGATACCTTCGGGTATGCCGGGTTCCTAGAGTCCCGGTCTGCGAACCTGCGTACAGCTGCCACCCAGGTATCGTTTCGCAGCGATGGGTAGCAGTTCCATAACTCTGGGAGCCTTGCCATGATCAAACACAGCCCAAACCCGCCGTTAGACTCAACCTCGCTTCAGGCAGCTGCTCAACGAGCGATTGACTACTATCTCAACCCTCCTGCCGAAACCAAGCGGCCTACTGAAAACCACCGCCTTTTCACCGTGCGCGAAGGGTTAAATGCAGAGGTATTGTTGATCAACGCCTCGGAAGACCTTGCATCGGCTCAAGTATTGGCAACCCATTTGGCTTTTGAAGTAGACGGCACTGCACGGCGTGTGGCGCTAGGAATTTGTCGGATGCTGGAGGGAGTTGAGCTATTGGTGAACAGCGCCGTCGTTCAATGTGGAACTGAGCAAGAAAGAACAAGGCCCACTCACAATCCAGATTAGTCTGCGATAGCCCGTCCGCCATCGCTGGCAAGCCAGCTCCTACAGTTGAGCAGTGTTGATCGGCAAAACCTGCACAAATAAAAACGCCCCGAACCAGTCGGGGCGTTTTTATTCAGCTTGAAGCAATCAGCCGTCAGTCAGCCAAGCGCCAGGTCGTCCCGCCCTTCCCGTCTTCCAACACCACGCCCATGGCGGTGAGTTGGTCGCGGATGCGGTCGGATTCTGCCCAGTCCTTGTTGGCACGGGCATTCAAGCGGGCCTGGATCAGTGCGTCGACTTCGGCTGCGTCCACACGCCCCTCGGCGCCGGCTTGCAGGAAGTCGTCGGCTTCCATTTGCAGCACGCCCAGCACGCTGGCCAGCTCTTTCAAACGGGCCGCTAAACCAGCCGCTGCATCCAGATCGCTCTCGCGCAGGCGGTTGATCTCGCGGACCATTTCGAACAGCACGGCGCAGGCTTCGGGGGTGCCGAAGTCGTCGTTCATCACGGTGGTGAAGCGTTCAACAAATGCTTCGCCACCGGCCGGCGCAACAACTGGCAGGCCTTTCAACGCATGGTAGAAACGTTCCAGGGCGCCCTTGGCGTCCTTGAGGTTGTCTTCCGAGTAGTTGATGGCGCTGCGGTAGTGGCTGGACACCAGCAGGTAACGCACAACTTCCGGGTGGTACTTTTCCAGCACGTCGCGGATGGTGAAGAAGTTGTTCAAGGACTTGGACATCTTCTCGCCGTTGATGCGAATCATGCCGCAATGCATCCACGCGTTGGCGTAGGTCTTGCCGGTGGCCGCTTCGCTTTGGGCGATTTCGTTTTCGTGGTGCGGGAACTCAAGGTCGCTGCCGCCGCCATGAATGTCGAAGGTCTCGCCCAGGCAGCAGGTGGACATCACCGAGCATTCGATGTGCCAGCCCGGACGCCCGGCGCCCCACGGCGACTCCCAGCTCGGCTCGCCCGGCTTGGTGCCTTTCCACAGCACGAAGTCCAGCGGATCCTGCTTGGCTTCGTCGACTTCGATGCGTGCACCGATGCGCAGGTCTTCGATTTTTTTGCGCGACAGCTTGCCGTAGCCCATGAACTTGGCGACGCGGTAGTACACGTCGCCATTGCCCGGGGCGTAGGCGTAGCCCTTGTCGATCAAGGTCTGGATCATCGCGTGCATGCCAGGGATGTGGTCCGTGGCACGCGGCTCCATGTCCGGCTTGAGGATGTTGAGGCGCGCCTCGTCCTCGTGCATGGCAGCAATCATGCGCTCGGTCAGCGCGTCGAACGACTCGCCGTTTTCATTGGCGCGATTGATGATCTTGTCGTCGATGTCGGTGATGTTGCGCACGTACGTCAAGTCGTAGCCGCTAAAACGCAACCAGCGGGTCACCAGGTCGAAGGCGACCATGCTGCGGCCATGGCCGATGTGGCAGTAGTCGTACACGGTCATGCCGCACACGTACATGCGCACCTTGTTGCCATCCAGCGGCTTGAAGACTTCTTTGGTCTTGCTGAGCGTGTTGTAGATCGTTAGCACGATGTTTCCCTTAAGACTTGATCACTGGCCCCACGAATCACGCAAGGTCACGGTACGGTTGAATACCGGAGCGCCTGGTTTCGAGTCCTTGATATCTGCGCAGAAGTAGCCTTCGCGCTCGAACTGGAAACGGTCTTCCGGCTGTGCGTCGCCAAGCGATGGCTCGGCACGACAACCCGTAAGTACTTGCAGGGAGTCAGGGTTGATGTTGTCCAGGAAGCTGGCGCTGTCTTCGGCCTTCTCAGGGTTGGCCGAACGGAACAGACGATCGTACAGGCGCACTTCGCACTCGACGCTGGCGGCTGCCGGCACCCAGTGCACCACGCCCTTGACCTTACGGCCTTCAGGGTTCTTGCCCAGGGTGTCGGGATCGTACGAGCAACGCAGTTCGACGATGTTGCCATCGGCGTCCTTGATCGCCTCAAGGGCACGGATCACGTAGCTGCCGCGCAGGCGCACTTCGCCGTTGGGCTCCAGGCGCTTGTAGCCTTTTGGCGGCTCTTCCATGAAGTCATCGCGGTCGATGTAGATTTCACGGGCAAACGGCAGCTTGCGCACGCCCAGTTCTTCTTTTTGCGGATGACGCGGCAGTTCGAGGTTCTCGACCTGGCCTTCCGGGTAGTTGGTGATCACGACTTTCAACGGACGCAGCACACACATGGCGCGCGGGGCATTGTGGTCCAGGTCCTGGCGGATGCTGAATTCCAGCATGCCGAAGTCGACCACGCCGTCGGAGCGGTTGGTGCCGACCATCTCGCAGAAGTTGCGGATCGACGCCGGGGTGTAGCCGCGACGGCGGAAGCCCGACAGGGTCGACATGCGTGGGTCATCCCAACCAAACACGTGCTTTTCATCGACCAGTTGCTTGAGCTTGCGCTTGCTGGTGATGGTGTAGTTGAGGTTCAGGCGGCTGAATTCGTACTGACGCGGATGCGCCGGTACTGGCAGGCTGTCGAGGAACCATTCGTACAGTGGACGGTGGCTTTCGAACTCCAGGGTGCAAATGGAGTGGGTGATGCCTTCGATGGCGTCCGACTGACCGTGGGTGAAGTCGTAGTTGGGGTAGATGCACCACTTGTCACCGGTCTGGTGGTGATGGGCGTGGCGGATGCGGTACATGATCGGGTCGCGCAGGTTCATGTTCGGCGAGGCCATGTCGATCTTGGCGCGCAGTACGCGGGCGCCGTCCGGGAACTCGCCGTCGCGCATGCGGGTGAACCAGTCCAGGTTCTCTTCTACCGAACGGTCGCGGAACGGGCTGTTCTTGCCCGGCTCGGTCAGGGTGCCACGGTATTGCTTGGCCTGTTCCGGGCTCAGATCGTCAACGTAGGCCTTGCCGGCCTTGATCAGTTCCACGGCCCAGTCGAACAACTGGTCGAAATACTTGGAGGCATAGCGCACTTCACCGGACCATTCGAAGCCCAGCCACTTGATGTCGCTTTCGATGGCGTCGATGTATTCCTGGTCTTCCTTGGCCGGGTTGGTGTCGTCGAAACGCAGGTGCGTGACGCCACCGAACTCCTGGGCCAGGCCGAAGTTCACACAGATCGACTTGGCGTGGCCGATGTGCAGGTAACCGTTGGGCTCAGGCGGGAAACGGGTGACGATCTGCGTGTGCTTGCCCGAATCCAGGTCCGCCTGGATGATCGGGCGCAGGAAATTGACCGGGACGGCAGGTCCGGCCTTGGAATTCGAGGTAGGGTCGACAGTGGGCTTGCTCATAGGATCCTTGAACAGACAGGTACGTGGCCGGGTCAGGCCAGACAAACAAAGGGCTTATCATAGCCGATGCTGTCAAGCACCTGACAGGGCATGCTCAAAAACTGCTGCATTTATTGCATGGGCGGTAAAAAACCACCTCGAAATTCCTGCAGGGCACGCTAAACTGCGCGCCTTGGCAATGTCTTGCCAGACAGGTGCTGGCGTGTGACGCGCCAGAACCCACGAATTCCTTGAAAGAGTAGTGAACATGACTCAAGTCAAACTGAGCACCAACCACGGTGACATCGTCATCGAGCTGAACGCCGAGAAAGCGCCGATCACCGTCGCCAACTTCATCGAGTACGTGAACGCCGGCCACTACGAAAACACTGTTTTCCACCGTGTCATCGGCAACTTCATGGTCCAGGGCGGCGGTTTCGAGCCTGGCATGAAAGAAAAGAAAGACAAGCGCCCAAGCATTCAGAACGAAGCGGACAACGGTCTTTCCAACGACAAGTACACCGTCGCCATGGCCCGTACCATGGAGCCGCATTCGGCCTCCGCGCAGTTCTTTATCAACGTGGCCGACAACGGCTTCCTGAACCACAGCGCCAAGACCGTACAGGGTTGGGGCTACGCGGTATTCGGTAAAGTCACCGAAGGCACCGACGTCGTGGACAAGATCAAGGGTGTCTCCACCACCATGAAGTCCGGCCACCAGGACGTACCAGCAGAAGACGTGATCATCGAGAAAGCCGAGATCATTGCGTGATATTGCTGATTTCAGATTTGCATCTGGAAGAGGAGCGCCCGGATATTACCCGGGCGTTTCTGGATTTACTCCACGGCCGCGCCCGTGACGCGCAAGCGTTGTACATCCTGGGGGACTTTTTCGAAGCCTGGATTGGCGACGATGGCATGACCCCGTTCCAGCGTTCGATTTGCACCGCTCTACGTGAGTTGAGCGACAGTGGCACCCAAGTATTCCTGATGCATGGCAACCGGGATTTCCTGATCGGCAAGGCGTTCTGCAAAGCAGCAGGCGCGACCTTGCTCAAGGACCCCAGCGTCGTGCAGATGTATGGCGAGCCCGTGCTGTTGATGCACGGCGACAGCCTGTGTACCCGCGACCTCGGCTATATGAAGCTGCGGCGCATCCTGCGTAACCCCATTGTGTTGTTTATCCTGCGCCACCTGCCCTTGCGCACTCGCCATAAACTGGCGCGCAAGCTGCGCAGTGAAAGCCGTGCGCAGACGCGCATGAAGGCCAACGATATTGTCGATGTGACGCCCGAGGAAGTGCCACGGGTGATGCAGCAGTTCGGCGTGCGCACCCTGGTCCACGGCCACACCCACCGCCCGGCCATTCACAAATTGCAGATTGGCGAGCAGGCGGCCAAGCGCATTGTGCTGGGGGATTGGGACAAGCAAGGCTGGGCGTTGCAGGTAGATGAGCAAGGGTTTCAATTGGCGGCGTTTGACTTCGTCAACCCGCAGTTGGCGTTGCCTGGCGCCTGACTTACAAACAACACGAATCAAATGTGGGAGCGGGCTTGCTCGCGAATGCGCTGTGTCAGTCGACACCTTAGGTGACTGACACAGCGCATTCGCGAGCAAGCCCGCTCCCACATTTTTGACCGCGTGCGCTGCAAGATCAGTGACCCGACGCCGCCGGCCCTGCCTTCGCGGTAAACGGCGGCTTGGCCAGCCACACCAGCAGGATCAAGCCCATGAACATCCACCCCAGCAGCGTGAAATAGTCCACGGTGGACATCATGTATGCCTGGCTGGTGAGCACCTGGTCCAGTTGCGCATAGGCCTTGTGGCCCGCACCGCCCAGGGTGTTCAGCGCCTCGCGGGTGGCCGAGTCGTACACACTCATGCTTTCGCTCATGTAGGCATGATGCTGGTCAGCCCGGCGAATCCAGATCCAGGTAGTCAACGATGCCGCAAAGCTGCCGCCCAGGGTTCGCAGGAAGGTCGCCAGGCCCGCACCGTCGGCGATCTGGTGCGGCGGCAGGTCGGACATCAGGATGCTCAAGGTCGGCATAAAGAACAGCGCCACACCGATGCCCATGAACAGTTGCACCAGGGCGATGTGCTGGAAGTCCACTTCATTGGTGAAACCGGCGCGCATAAAGCAGCTCAGGCCAATCGCCAGGAACGCCAGGCCGGCCAGCAGCCGCAAATCGAACTTGTGTGCGTACTTGCCGACAAAGGGCGACATGAGCACCGGCAGGATGCCGATCGGCGCCACGGCCAAACCGGCCCAAGTGGCGGTGTAGCCCATCTGCGTCTGCAGCCATTGCGGCAGGATCAGGTTGATCCCGAAGAACCCGGCATAGCCCAGCACCAGCACAATGGTGCCGATGCGGAAATTGCGGTGGGCAAACAGGCGAAGGTTGACCACCGGATGTTTGTCGGTCATTTCCCAGATCACGAACACCGCCAGGGCGATCACCGAGATGGCCGCGCCGATGATGATGAAATTGGATTCGAACCAGTCCAGGTCGTTGCCCTTGTCGAGGATGATCTGCAAGGCACCGACCCCGACGATCAGGCTCAACAGGCCGACATAATCCATCGGCTGATGGCTGGTGACCACCGGCCGCTTCTTGAGCTGCGAACGTACCACCATCACCGCAAAAATCCCGATGGGCACGTTGATGAAGAAGATCCACGGCCAGCTGTAGCTGTCGGTGATCCAGCCGCCAAGAATGGGACCTGCAATCGGCGCGACCACCGTGACCATCGCCAGCAGTGCCAGGGCCATGCCGCGCCTGGCGGGTGGATAGACGGCGATCAGCAAGGTCTGGGTCATCGGGTACAGCGGCCCCGCCACCAGGCCTTGCAGCACCCGGAAGCCGATCAGCTCGGGCATCGAGGTGGAGATACCACACAGGAACGAGGCCAGCACAAACAGAAGCGTGGCCCACAAAAACAGCTTCACCTCGCCAAAGCGCCGGCTCAACCAACCGGTCAAAGGCAGCGCAATGGCATTGCTCACGGCAAATGAGGTGATGACCCAGGTGCCCTGCTCCGAACTCACCCCCAGGTTGCCAGAGATGGTCGGCAGCGCCACGTTGGCGATGGTGGTGTCGAGCACCTGCATAAAGGTCGCCAGGGACAGGCCAATGGTGGCCATCAGCAAGCTGGGCGGCGTGAAGGAGGCGTTATTGCTCATCAGCGTTGTGCTGCCTTGGGCGCGGCCACGCTGTTGTCATGGATCAACTGGGTGATCATCGCGTCGGCCTCGGCCAACTGGCGGTCGTACACATTGGTGCTGAACGAGGCCTTTTGCGGCGGTTGCTGCGCCAGCACCGGGCCGCTCTGGTCGTGCAGGTTGACTTCCACCTGGGTCGACAACCCCACCCGCAACGGGTGCTGGGCCAACTCCTGGGCATTGATATGGATGCGCACCGGCACCCGTTGCACGATCTTGATCCAGTTACCCGTGGCGTTCTGTGCCGGCAGCAGGGCAAACGCACTGCCGGTGCCGGTGCCGAGGCTGTCGACGGTGCCGCTGTATTTCACATCACTGCCGTAGATATCGGCCTCGATGTCCACCGGCTGGCCAATGCGCATCTGGCGCAGTTGGGTTTCCTTGAAGTTGGCGTCGATCCACAGTTGGTCCAGGGGAATCACCGCCATCAACGCCGTACCCGGCTCGACCCGCTGCCCCAGCTGTACGGTGCGCTTGGCCACATAGCCGGTGACCGGGGCGATCAAGGTGCTGCGCGCATTGGCCAGGTAGGCCTGGCGCAACTGCGCGGCAGCGGCCTGCACATCCGGGTGGGACGATATCACCGTGTCATCCACCAGCGCGGTGGAGGTATTGAGTTGCTGTTGCAGGTTGGCCAGTGAGTTGCTCGCCGCGCTCAGGGCATCACGGGCATGGGACAGTTCTTCCAGGGAAATCGCGCCACCCTGGGCGAGGATCCTGCGGCGGTTGAAGTTGTCCTGGGCAGTTTGCACTTGGGCCTTTTGCGCCTGAACCTGGGCTTTCATGCCATCCACATTGCTGTACAGGCCGCGCACCTGGCGTACGGTGCGCGCCAGGTTGGCCTGGGCACTTTGCAAGCCGACGGCCGCGTCGTTGGGGTCGAAGTTGATCAGCACCTGACCTTCGTGGACCAGGTCGCCATCATCGGCGCCAATGCTGACCACGGTGCCGGTGACCAGCGGGGTGATTTCCACCACGTTGCCGTTCACGTAGGCGTCGTCGGTGCTTTCGCTCCAACGGCCATATAGCTCGTGCCAGCCCCAGACGCCGACGACGCAGAGCACGACGATCAGCGCCAGGCCCAGCAACATGATCTTGCGTTTGCGCGGGTTGCTGTCGTCGGGTTGGGAGGGTGCGGTGTTGTTTGCTTGGGCAGTAGCCATGACAAATACCTTGCGTTATTCAGCGCGCGTGACTGGCGTGTTCATTGAGTCCCGACCCGTTGCAGGGTGATGGGGTCACCCGCAGCGATCAGGATTTTCTTGAGGATGTATTCCAGGGTCTGCAATTCCCCCGGCTCCAGCACGCCAGCCAGCTGGTTCAGGGCCTGGGCGCCGATCTGCGGCAACATGTCCGCCAGGCGCTGGCCGTCGGCGGTCAACACAAGCTGCACCTGGCGCCGGTCCTGCTCGGAACGCTTGCGTGCCAGCAGGTGTTTTTGCTCCAGGCGGTCGAGCATGCGGGTCATCGAGCCACTGTCCAGGGACAGATTGCGGCACAGCTCCGCCGGGGTATCGACGCCAAACTGGGCCATGATAATCAACACCTTGAACTGCGCGGCGGTGATGCCGTGGGGTTCCATATGGGTGTCGATGATGCGGTCTTTGAGAATCGCGGCGCGCCCCAGCAACAGGCCCAGATGGCAGTTGTGGAAGTTTTCCGGGGTGAAGTGTTTCATCGAAAGTCACCTTATTACTGCCTAGGCAGTGAATATGTGACCAAATATTACTGCCTAGGCAGCGAATGTCAAATAAATAGTTAGGTTGCTTGGTAATCAGGCGATGACTGGAGCCATGGGAAGGTTCTGAATCCACGACAAAACAAATGTGGGAGCTGGCTTGCCTGCGATTGCGGTGTGTCAGCCACTAGAAATAGTGACTGAACCACTGCTATCGCAGGCAAGCCAGCTCCCACAATTTGATTGACGTTTAAGCGTCAGAAATCCCGTTTGTAGAAGATATCCAGGGAGCTTGCCACGCCGCTGGCCACTTCCAGATACACCCGCTTGCTCAGCAGGTAGCGCAAGGCGATGGTGCTGGCCGGTTCAAACACCCCCACGCCGTAACGCAAGCTGAGCTTTTCGGTGATCTTGCCGCTGGCCACCACCGCCGTATTGTTGCCGCTGCCCTGGGTGTCCAGTTCGAAGTCCTGGATTCCCAGGTTCTTGGCAATGTCCGACGTCACCCCGGCACTGCCCATCAACCCCAGGCCCAGCGCCGCTTGCGCCAGCATGTTGTTGTCTTCACCGGTGGTGCTCAACGGACGTCCCAGCACCAGGTAGGACAGCGCCTGCTCCTGGCTCATGGCCGGTTCCGAGAAGATTTGCGTGGTGGGTTGCTCGGCACTGCCGCTCAGGCGGATACCCGCGATCACGTCGTCGGTCTTGCGGATGGCTTCGATATCCAGATACGGCTGGTCGAGCGGCCCGGCGAACAGCAGGCGCGCACGGCGCACATCGAGTCTCTGGCCGTAGGCACGGTAACGGCCGTCGTTGAGCCAGAGTTCGCCACGGGTGTCCATGTTATCGCCGATATGCACCCGGCCCTGGACCTTGGCCGTGAGGCCGAAGCCCGCGAAGTTGAGCTGATCCTCGCCCACCACCACGTTGATATCCATGGCCATGGCCATCGGCGGCTTGCCTTCTTCGGTCTGGCTGCCAACGATCACCGTGTCATCCGAGACCTTGACCGTCGAAGGCGGCAATTCGCGCACGGTGATATCACCGCGCGGGATGTGGACATTACCGGCGATCGCCAACTTGTCGTCCTTGAGGCTGATCTTCAAGTCGGGCGCCACTTCCAGCTTGGCGTAGGGTTCGACCGTAACCGGTAATTGCGAACCCTGCAGGCTGAGGTCAACGATCAGGGCCCGGCCCCAGTCGATCTGGCCCTTGAGGCTGCCCTGCCCGGCCTTGCCGCTGCGCCAGCCGCCGTTGATCTGTACGCTTTCACCGGCAATCAGCGCCTGCACGTTCAGGCCCTCAAGGCTGATCGGCAGTTCGGGCCCGGAAATCTCGCCCGCGATCAGGTTGATATTGCCGTTGACCTGCGGCGCCAGCAGCCCGCCGGAAATACGCCCGCTACCGTTGAGTTTGCCGCTGAGTTTTTCCACCATCGGCACGAACGGTCGCGCTACCGCCAGGTCCAGGCCGGTGAGGCTGAAGTTGCCGGAAATCGGCTTGTTTTTCGCCAAGGGGTTGAGCTGTGCCTGCAACAGCAACTCACCGAGTTTGCCGCCGCGGAAATTCAGCTGGGTATCGATGCGCGTAGGGTTGAGCGTGGTTTCCAGCTTGAGGGTGTCGTAGGGGAAATCCAGCCACTGGTCCTTGTCTTTGACCCGCAGTGTGCCGCCACTGGCATCCACCGCGATCAGGCCTTTGGGGCCACTGGCCGGCAGGTCGAGCTGGATATCGGCGTTGAGCTTGCCCTGCCAGGCAAAATCCTTGGGCAGCCATTGCGCCAGGCTGTCGATGGGGAATTGCTTGAGGTGGTAGCGCAGCTTGGGATCGGGCATCAGCCGCTGGTCTTCGCCACACAGGCTGGCGGGCCCGGAGACCCAGCAATGGGCAGCGAAGGTCAGCTTGCCGTCGGCCATACGCTCGATTTTTGCCGGGGCCTGCAGTTTCCAGTCCTGGCCACCGGCCTGTACATCACCACTGGCCAGGCGCCCGCGCCAGTTGCCTTTGTCGAGCGTGCCGTCCAGGGCCAGGGCCAGCTTGACCAGGGGGCCCATCAGGTCCAGTTGGACTTTCTGGCTTTTGATATCGCCCTGGGCGCTGGCGGTCAGGGTGCCGAGCTGGGTGTCACCGGCCTGGATGCCGCTGCCCTTGAGGTCGATCTTCGCCCGTTGCGCGCTATCAAGTGTCGCGTCCAGGCTGAGGGCTTGCAGGCGATTGTCTTCAAACACCAGTTGCTGGCCCTTGAGGTCGAGCTTGCCCTGGGGGGCCTTTAAAGTGCCGGCCACATCGAGCCGCCCATTGACCTGCCCACGCAACTGCGGCCAGAGCTGGGCCAGGCGTGCGAGCTTGATGTCGATCTGCCCGGCCAGGCGCTGTTGCAGGCTGCCACTGCCATTGATGCGGTTGTCACCCAGGCGGATATCCAGGTTGGCCAGGGTCCATTGCTCACCCGCGCCTTCGGCCTTGGCCGCCAGCACCGCGGGCTGGCCGCGCAAACGGCCCTTCAGATCAAGGTCAGCAGTGAGCTTGAGTTGTTCGTTTTTCATTTCACCCTGGCTGCGCAGCGGCCCGGCGAGCGTGCCCGGCAGTTCCGCGACCCAGTACGCCGGGTTGATCGCCGACAGGTCAAGCGCCGTATCCCAGGCGATGCCATCGGCAAATTGCAGGTTCAGGTGGCCTTCGGCCTTGCCTTGGCCGGCAACCAGTTTCAGTTCTGGCAGGAACACTTGGGTCAGGTCGCCACTGAATGGCGTAACCAGGCTGAACTTGCCGGCCGGCCCATCGAGGTCGGCCTTGAGATTGCCCAGGTAGTTGCCGTCCTTGTAGGAGACTTCGCCGTTGAAGGTACGCAACACCACTTGCGGCTCGTCAATCAGCGGGTACAGGCGGTGCCAGGGGAAATCCAGCCAGTCGATTTTTGCATCTGCGCTGAAGCCCTGCTGCCAATCCAGTTGGGCACTGAGCTTGAGGCTCTGCTTATCCCCGGCATTCAGGTCAAGGCCGGCGATCTGTGCGCCCTTGGCGTCGACCCGGCCTTGCAGCAACAGGTCAACCGGGCCCTTTTCTGCGGGTAATACGGCCTTGCCCAACAGTTGATAGCCCTTGCCCAGGTCGCCCTTGGCCGTCAGGTCCAGTTGGTTGAGCTGCAGGGTGTCCGGCAAGTCGGCGGCGGGCTTGAAGCCATCGGCGGTGATCTGCAGTTGCGCCGGCAGGTTCTCGACCAGAGGTTGCAGTTCGCCCTTGAGCTTGGCGGGCAGGTAGCCCGTGCTGTCGGCGTCGAGCTTGAGGGTCTTGAGCAAATCACCCGTGACGTTCAGCGCCACGGCCCATGGCGCGCCACCCGGAGCGTAGGGCAGGCTCAGGTTACCGGTCGCCGTCAGCGGCCAGTCACCGGTGGGTTGCAGCATACCGCTGAGGTCCAGCACTAGGCCGTCGCGCTGCAGGTGCACCGCGTCGATCTGCATTCCTTCGGCGGTCCAATGGGCCGCCAGTTGCAGGCCCTGGAGTTCTTCGCTGCCGTTGAACAGCAGGCTGCCTACACGCACGTCGCCCAGTTCGATGGCCAGGGGCAGGTTCAAGTCTGGCAGGGTAATCGGGCCGCTGCTTTCTTCGGTGCTGGGTGGAAACTGCAGGCTCACCTGCTCCACGTCCAGTTGCCGGATGCACAAGGTCATGCGCAGCAGGCACGCCAGCGACCAGTCGAATTTCGGCGCATTGAGTTCCACGCGGCTGCTGTCCTGCTGCCACAGCAGATGGTCGGCGCTCCATTGCCCGCCCAGGTGGCCCTGGAAGTTGTCCACGCTCAACCCCGGAACCTGGCCGAGTGCCCAGCGACTGCCGACTTGCGTACCCAGTACGCTCCATACGGCCAGGGGCACCAAGGCGACAAGCGCCACCACACTCAGACCCGCTATTTTCAAACCACGCTTCACAGCTCAGGCCCCATGGAAAAGTGCAAACGAACGCCGCCCGGATCTTCCAGGGCATGGGCCAGGTCAAGACGAATCGGACCGACTGGCGACACCCAGCGCACGCCGATGCCGACCCCGGTTTTCAGGCTCGGCAACTCAAGGCTGTTAAAGGAATTGCCCTGGTCGACGAAGGTCGCGATCCGCCATTTTTCGGCGATGGAATATTGATACTCGGCGCTCAAGGCCACCATATAGCGGCCACCGATACGGTCGCCTTTGTTGTTTTCCGGGGACAGGGTCTGGTACTCGTAGCCACGCACGCTCTGGTCGCCACCGGCAAAAAAGCGCAGGGACGGCGGCACCGACTTGTAGCCGTTGGTGGCGCTGCCGCCAAACTGTGCACGGCCGAGGAAGCGGTGCTTGTCCCACACCGTGGTCAAGCCCTTGATCATCGCGGTCCCGTACAGCAGGTTGGTGTCCGAGCCCAGCCCCTCTTTGGCCACCTTGGTATCGAACTGCAGGCGATAGCCGTTATGGGGGTCGATGCGGTTGTCGCTGCGCAGGTAGGAATAGCTGATTCCCGGCATCAGCAAATTGCTCAAGCCGGAGTCATCCCCCAGGCGATATTCTTCGCGCTGCCATTTGAGCGAGATCACCCGTGTCCAGCCGCTGGGCAGCTTGCTGTGCCATTCCGGGCCGAGGGTGAGCAGTTTGCTGAGGGTGTCGGTGTTGGCCAGTTCTTCGTTCTGGTAGCCACCAGCAAAGCGCAGCTTGTCGGTCAGTGGCGGGTCGAGGGGGATGTCGTACCACAGGCCGACGTTCTGCCGGGGCGCCGACAGTTCCGCCTCCCAGCCATAGCTATGCCCCTGGGGGTTGACCCAGTGCCGCGTCCAGTTGGCCTTGCCGCGCGGGCCGACGTCGGTGGAAAAACCCAGGCCCAGGCCCATGGTCCGGGGTTTGCGGGTTTCCAGCTGGACTGCCACCGGGATCACATCATTGGCCGCTGCGGCCGGGGCCGCGTCCACCCGCACGCCCTCGAAATAACCGCTCGACTGCAGGGCCTGGTTCAGCTCGGCAATCAGCTCGGAATCGTAAGGGGTGCCACTCTGGAACGGCACCATGCGTTGCAACAGTTCTTCATCAAAAGGGGTATCGCCGGCAAAGTTGACCTTGCCGAGGGTGTAGCGCGGGCCGCTGTCGTAGACCAGCTCGATATCGGCCACGCCCGCCTGGGGATCGACAGACAGTTTCTGCTGGGTAAAACGGCCACTGAAATAGCCGAAGCGCGAGGCCTGGTTCTGGATCAGGCGCTTGGCGTCTTCGTAATGACCATGATTGAGTACGGCGCCGGACTTGAGGTCTTGGCTATCGGGCACGCGAAAGGACTTTAACTCGGCCGCCGGGCCGTCCACCCGAATCGTGACATTACGCAGGTGCACAGGCTCGCCAGGGTCGATGCTGAGGATCAGGCGCGGGTTCTTGCCGGCCTTTACCTCACTGGCAATCTGCGGCTGATAAAAGCCCAGTGCCTGGGCGGCCTTGCGCGCCTGCTCCTCGGCACCGCGACTGAAGCGCAGCAAGGCCTCCTCATCACGCTCGCCAACCCCGCCGATATAGCCTTCGATATTGGCCTTCAGCGCATCGTTTGAAGGTTTGACCCGCACGTCCAACTCGCTTTGCGCCAAGGCGCCGCAGCTTGTGAACAGCAGAATCAAGCCGCTGGTAAATCTATTGGAAAACTTCATAGGCGCGGATGCTACACGAGCTGGGGAGCACCTTAGAACCGGGAATTGTCTGAATAATTCTGCGTTAAGGCGTTGCAGGTTGTAACACTTGGGGGTTTGGGTGAAAAAACACATGCTCCAGGATAGGTCCTACAGCCACCTCGCCCACTTCGTCATAGCCCTGGCGTTTATAGAACTCCAGGTAGAGCGGATTGCCGGTGTCCAGCACCACCCCTTGTGAATGCGGGTCTTCGGCGCACCAGTTATGCACGGCTTCGAGCAGTTGCTCGCCGTAATGCTTGCCCTGGAATTGCGGGTGAATCCCCAACAGCGGCAACACGTGTACCGACTCGGACGGCAGGCACGCCAACACCGCCTGATGGTATTCGAGGTAACGCCGGGTACACCTCAAGCCAGTGCTCAACCACATACGTAATTGCCAGGCCCAACTTTCAGTGATACCCAGGCGCCGTTGCGGAGGGGCAATCAGGGCGATGCCGATCAGGCGGTCATTGACCAGCAGGCCGATCGCCGGCAGTTCCTGGAGAAAATGCTGCTTGACCAGTTCGCGCACCGTAGCCCTGACCCGCTGCTCATACCCGGAGCGTTCGGCTTCAAACAGGTAGGCGAAGGTCGGCTCATGGCGATAGGCGTGGTACAGCAACGAGCGCGCTTCGCGGGAATAGCCGCTATCGAGCATGTGGACCTGGGCAATGGCGGTGCTAGTGTCAGGCATCAGTTGTATCTCCCCTGGGCGCAACTCAAAAGGCCGCGCTCTTATTGTTACGAGCCCGGGGCAACTGAGTCGTTCCATGCCATTGGCTCCTTGAGAGACATTAGCAGTGCATCTGTCCTACCGCCACGCTGGCCCCCGTCCGACTTGTCGGCTAGCATCGCCCTTTTGCCAGACTGGACTGCCGACCATGAAAATCGTCTCCTTCAATATCAACGGGCTGCGTGCCCGGCCTCATCAGCTGGCGGCCCTGATCGACAAACATCAACCGGACGTGATCGGCCTGCAGGAAACCAAGGTCCACGACGACCAGTTCCCGCTGGCTGAAGTCCAAGCCCTGGGGTACCACGTGTACTACCACGGGCAGAAAGGCCACTACGGTGTCGCCCTGCTCTCGCGCCAAGAGCCGCTGGCCCTGCACAAGGGTTTTGCCAGCGACGATGAGGATGCCCAGCGCCGTTTTATCTGGGGCAGCTTTGCCGATGAACACGGCAACCCGATCACCATCATGAACGGCTATTTCCCACAGGGCGAAAGCCGCGATCACCCCACCAAGTTCCCGGCCAAGCAGCGCTTCTACGAAGACCTGCAACAGTTGCTGGAAACCCAGTTCAGCAATGACCAGGCGTTGGTGGTGATGGGTGATGTGAACATTTCCCCTGAGGATTGCGATATCGGCATCGGTGCCGACAACGCCAAGCGCTGGCTGAAGACCGGCAAATGCAGCTTCCTGCCGGAAGAACGCGAATGGATGGCGCGCCTGAAAAACTGGGGCCTGACCGACAGCTTCCGGCACCTGAACCCAGATGTGGCGGATCGCTTCAGTTGGTTCGATTACCGCAGCCGCGGCTTTGAAGATGAACCCAAGCGTGGCCTGCGCATCGACCTGATCATGACCTCCAATGGCCTGCTGCCACGGGTCAAGGATGCGGGGGTGGACTACGAACTGCGCGGCCTGGAAAAACCGTCGGACCATGCGCCGATCTGGCTGGAACTGAGCTGATTTTTGCGGCAACACCATCCAAAAATGTGGGAGCGGGCTTGCTCGCGAAATCGGTGGATCAGTCGCTGGATGTGTTGAATGACACACCGTATTCGCGAGCAAGCCCGCTCCCACACAAGCCAGCTCCCACATTGGGTTCAGTTGGGCATCAGTCATATTCTGGCAACCTTTCTGACTTAATCTGCCCGCACGTCCTTTGGCTTGAGAAGGTGGCGGCATGATGCTGCGCGTTCTGTACCTGCTGGTTCTGTGTAGCACCTTCCCTCTTTCGGTCGTTGCAACGCCCCTGCCCTTTCCCGAACAGGGTCCGGCCCTGCGCCTGCAGGGCTCCAACACCATTGGCGCGGCGCTGGGCCCGGCGCTGGTCAAGGGTTTGATGGTGCAACAGGGCCTGAAGGCCGTGCACAGTGAACCGACGAACCACCCCAATGAGCAGCGCCTCGTCGGCACGAGCCCCCAAGGCAAACGGGTCCTGGTAGAAATCGCCGCCCATGGTTCCAGCACCGGCTTTGCCGCGCTGAAAAATGCCGAAGCCGACCTGGCCGCCGCGTCGCGCCCGATCAAGGACCGCGAGCTGGTGGAGCTTGAACCCCTGGGCGACCTGAAAAGCCCCGGCGCCGAACAGGTAATTGCCATCGACGGCCTGGCGATCATCCTGCATCCACGCAACCCCTTGCAGACGTTGACGACCGAACAACTGGCGAGGATTTTCAGTGGCGAAACCAGCACCTGGGAAGCCTTGGGCGGCACCGGCGGGAAGATCCGGCTGTATGCCCGCGATGACCAATCCGGAACCTACGACACCTTCAAGGAGTTGGTGCTCAACCCTCGCGGTAAAACCCTCGACAGCGCGGCCAAACGCTTTGAGTCCAGCGAGCAACTGTCCGATGCGGTGAGCCGCGACCCGCAGGGCATCGGCTTCATCGGCCTGCCCTACGTGCGCCAGGCCAAGGCCGCAGCCATCAGTGATGGTGACTCCCAAGCCATGTTGCCGGTGAACAGCCTGATCGCCACCGAGGACTACCCCCTGTCGCGCCGTTTGTTTTTCTACCTGCCGCCCGGCAACAGCAATGCCTGGGCGCAGGCGCTGGTGGACTTTGCCCAGAGCGCCCAGGGCCAGGCCATCGTTGCCGCCAACGGGTTTGTCGCCCAACAGGTCCAGGCCATCAGCGTGCAGCCAAGGCCACCGATGCCGGACGCCTACCAGGCCATCGCTCGCGAGGCACAACGCCTGAGCGTGAATTTTCGCTTCGAAGAAGGCAGTGCGAGCCTGGACAACAAGGCACGCCAGGACCTGGCACGGGTGGTGGCTTATATAAGCAGCCACGACAAACGGGACAAGCGGGTTACGCTGGTGGGTTTTGGTGATGCCAAGGATGACCCGCAGCGCGCCGACCTGTTGTCCAAGTTGCGGGCGATGGCGGTGCGTCGCGAGTTGGTCAAGAGTGGCGTGGTGTTGCGCGACATCCGCGGCTTTGGCGCCGAGATGCCGGTGGCAGCGAATACCGTGGATGAGGGGCGGATCAAGAATCGCCGGGTGGAAGTCTGGGTTTACTGACGCCTGAAGATTGGGGTTGACTGGCCCACCGCTATCGCGGGCAAGCCCGCTCCTACACTGAATGTGGGAACGGGCTTGCCCGCGATAAGGCCGGCGTGGTGTTACTGACCGCTGCGCATCAGCTCTTTAGGCACATATTTGCCAATCTCGAACTTGCCGATCGCCGCCCGATGCACTTCGTCCGGGCCGTCGGCCAGGCGCAGGGTGCGCTGCATGGCGTACATATAGGCCAGCGGGAAGTCGTTGGACACCCCGGCACCACCATGGATCTGGATCGCCCGGTCAATTACCTTGAGTGCCACATTCGGTGCCACGACCTTGATCTGGGCGATTTCACTTTTCGCCACTTTGTTGCCGACCGTGTCCATCATGTACGCCGCTTTCAAGGTCAACAGGCGTGCCATGTCGATTTCCATCCGCGAGTCGGCGATTTTGTCGATATTGCCACCCAGGCGCGCCAGCGGCTTGCCAAAGGCGGTGCGGCTGACAGAACGCTTGCACATCAATTCCAGGGCGCGTTCAGCCATGCCAATGGAGCGCATGCAGTGGTGAATACGTCCTGGGCCAAGGCGCCCCTGGGCAATTTCAAAGCCGCGGCCTTCACCCAGCAGCACGTTTTCGTACGGCACGCGCACGTTGTCGAACAGTACTTCGGCATGCCCATGGGGCGCGTCGTCGTAGCCGAACACCGGCAGCGGCCGGACGATTTTCACCCCGGGCGCATCCACCGGTACCAGGATCATCGAGTGTTGCTGGTGACGCGGCGCATCCGGGTTGCTCAGGCCCATGAAGATGAGGATTTTGCAACGCGGGTCGCACGCGCCGGAGGTCCACCACTTTTTACCGTTGATGACCCATTCGTCACCCTGGCGTTCGGCGCGGGCGGCCATATTGGTGGCGTCGGAGGACGCCACATCCGGTTCGGTCATGGCAAACGCAGAGCGGATCTCACCGCGCAGCAGCGGCTCCAGCCAGCGCTGTTTCTGCTCTTCGTTGGCGTAGCGCACCAGCACTTCCATATTGCCGGTGTCGGGTGCCGAGCAATTGAACGGCTCCGGGCCGAGCAAGGAGCGGCCCATGATTTCTGCGAGCGGCGCGTATTCCAGGTTGGTCAGGCCCGCGCCCAGCTCGGACTCCGGCAGGAACAGGTTCCACAAGCCTTCGGCCTTAGCCTTGGCTTTGAGCTCTTCCATGATGGCGGTGGGCTGCCAGCGATCACCTTCGCTGACCTGGCGCTCAAACACCGGTTCGGCTGGGTAAACGTAAGCATCCATAAACGCGGTGACGCGTTCACGCAGTTCCTGAACCTTGGGTGAATAGGCAAAATCCATGAGCAGCTCCCTTCTTTGAGAGGTTGTTTAGGTCATGCAATCGATGCTAGAACAGCGCTGATAATTTACCTAGCCTATTCTCGGCGTGTATTAACATTCATCACCGATATATGATCGGCGTATGAAAACCTAACAAGAAGAGCGCAACGAAATGAATCTGAGCAAGGTCGACCTCAATCTTTTCATCGTGTTTGACGCGATCTACACCGAAGCCAACCTGACCCGCGCCGGGCAGATCGTCGGCATTACCCAGCCGGCGGTATCAAACGCCCTGGCGCGCCTGCGCGAGACCTTCAACGACCCGCTGTTCGTGCGGACCGCCCAGGGCATGGTGCCGACCCCCATGGCCCAGAACATCATTGGCCCGGTGCGCAATGCCCTGTCGCTGTTGCGGGTGTCGGTGCAAGAGAGCCGGATCTTCAACCCCTTGCAGGCGGCCAAGACCTACCGCATCAGCATGACCGACCTCACTGAAGCGGTGATCCTGCCGTCGCTGTTCCAGCGCCTGCGCCGCCTGGCGCCCACGGTGATCATCGAAAGTTTCCTGTCCAAGCGCCGTGAAACCACCAAGGAACTGGCCGCCGGCCGCCTGGATTTTGCGGTGGACGCGCCCCTGAACACCGACCCGCAAGTGCGCCACGTCAAGCTCATGGAAGACCGCTACGTGTGTGCCATGCGCAAGGGCCACCCGATGGCGGGCAAAGAAAAATTCAGCCTGGATGACTACCTCTCGCTGACCCATATTCATATTTCCAGCCGACGCAATGGCCTGGGCCACGTCGACCTGGCCCTGGGCAAGATGGGGATCCAGCGCAAGATCGCCCTGCGTTCGCAGCATTACCTGATGGCCTCCCAGGTATTGCAGCAGACCGATATGGTGATGACCGTGCCCGAGCGCTTTGCAAGGCGTAACGAGCTGCACTCGTTCAACCTGCCGGTCAATGATGTGCCGCCGGTGGAAACCCACCTGTACTGGCATGAAAGCACCGACCAGGACCCGGCCAACCGCTGGATGCGCGAACAGATGATCGAACTGTGCCAGCAGGTCACGGCGCGTGAGAAGAAGCTGGACCAGCAATCGACCTGACCTTGCCGGCTCCTGCAATGGGCTTGATTCGCTTGACGTTTACGTCAAGCAGCCATTAGCGTAGCGCCGAGACCCTCCTTGAGCGCCACCATGAGCACGACCTACAGCATCTCCGACCTGGCCCGCGAGTTGGACATCACCACCCGGGCCATTCGCTTCTATGAAGAACAAGGCCTTCTGAGCCCCGAACGCCGTGGCCAGGAGCGTATCTATTCGCCTCGGGACAAAGTCAGCCTGAAGCTGATCCTGCGTGGCAAGCGCATCGGTTTTTCCCTGGCCGAGTGTCGCGAGCTGATCGAGCTCTACGACCCCACCAGCGGCAATCAAAAGCAATTGCACAGCATGCTGGCGAAGATCAGCGAACGCCGTGAGCAGTTGGAACAACAGTTACTGGACATCGAACAGATGAAGCTGGAACTGGACACCGCTGAAGAACGTTGCACCCAGGCCCTGGAACAGACGATCCAGAGCCAGGTCGGCCAACCCCAATAAAAAGGTAGATCCCATGTCTCTCCCCTCCCATGTGCGCCTGGTCGAAGTCGGCCCGCGCGACGGCCTGCAAAACGAAGCACAGCCCATCAGCGTGGCCGACAAGGTGCAACTGGTCGACGCCCTCAGTGCGGCGGGCCTGGGTTACATCGAAGTCGGCAGTTTTGTCTCGCCCAAGTGGGTCCCGCAAATGGCCGGCTCAGCCGAGGTGTTTGCGCAGATCCAGCGCAAGCCGGGCGTGATCTACGGCGCGCTGGCGCCGAACCTGCGCGGGTTCGAGGACGCGCTGGCGGCCGGGGTCAAGGAGGTCGCGGTGTTTGCCGCAGCGTCGGAGGCGTTTTCCCAGCGCAATATCAATTGCTCCATCAGCGAGAGCCTGGAGCGCTTTGCGCCGATTATGGCGGCGGCGCAGCAACAGGGGGTGAGCGTGCGCGGCTATGTGTCCTGCGTGCTGGGTTGCCCTTACGAGGGCCAGGTGGCGCCGGAACAAGTCGCCGCCGTGGCGCGAGAGTTGTATGCCATGGGCTGTTACGAGGTGTCTCTGGGCGACACGATCGGCACCGGCACCGCCGGCGCCACGCGCCGTATGTTTGAGGTGGTGGGCAAGGACGTGCCACGGGCAAAGCTTGCCGGGCACTTCCATGACACCTACGGGCAGGCCATCGCCAACCTGTATGCCAGCCTGCTGGAAGGTATCAACGTGTTCGACAGCTCTATCGCCGGCCTCGGCGGCTGCCCCTACGCCAAGGGCGCCAGCGGTAACGTGGCCACCGAGGACGTGCTGTACCTGCTCAACGGCCTGGGCATCGAGACCGGTATCGACATGGACAAGCTCCTAGTGGCGGGCCAGCAGATCTGTTCGGTACTCGGCCGCCCCACCGGCTCACGCGTGGCCAGGGCCCGTAGCGCCAGTTGAGTAGCGTGCCCGTGGCGATGTGTTACCTCGCGGCTACACATCGGGTAACACGGGAACATATTTTGTCGCATTCTCTGAAGTAAATTTCCTACTAAAAAATTAAATCATTGATTTTAAAGGCTTTTTAAAAGTTGGCACGGCTTCTGCTATCTCTATCGCATAACAAGAATAAAAAGCACCAAACCTAATAAAAATAAGACGTAACGACTCTGACATAACAAAAACAACACGGCAGAGACGCAGCTAACAGATTTTTTTGGAGAAGATGTGCTTCGCAGGGTACGGCGCAAGCCGCCACTCGCAACCGGGCAGAGAACAATAAATCTACCTCAAGGTAGCTACCCACTGGTTGGATCGCGTGCGAAGAAGCAGATCAGCGCTCAAAAAAATACGTTTGCTCTTGACCCCGGATGGGGGTCGCCAAAAACAGCGGTAAAGGGCCACGGTTGCCAAAAACAACAATAGACCGCCCCTCAATAATAAAAAAAGAGCACGTGACAACAAATTAAAGGGGAGCTTCGGCTCCCCTTTGTGCTGCCTGGGTGAAAAGTTATTGTGGGAGCTGGCTTGCCTGCGATAGCGGTGTGTCAGCTACTCAATTGTTAACTGATAAACCGCAATCGCAGGCAAGCCAGCTCCCACAATTTAGATCGGGGTGATCAGGGCTTCAGCGTTCGCAGTTCCTCAACTGTAATCTCGCGCATACGAAACTTCTGGATCTTGCCGGTCACTGTCATCGGAAACTCTTCGACAAACCGGAAATGCTTCGGCGTCTTGAAGTGCGCAATGCGCCCCTTGCACCAGGTTTGCAGCTCCAGTTCGTTGGCAACCTGCCCCGGGTGAAACTTGATCCAGGCCACGATCTCTTCGCCGTAGCGCTCATCGGGAATGCCGATGATCTGCACATCGGCCACCGCCGGGTGGGTGAAGAAGAACTCCTCCAGCTCCCGCGGGTACACGTTCTCGCCACCGCGGATGATCATGTCCTTGTTGCGCCCGGCGATGCACACGTAACCCTGCTCATCCATGCTCGCCAGGTCGCCCGTATGCATCCAGCCCGCCTCGTCGATGGCTTCGCGGGTGCCCTCGGGGTTGTTCCAGTAGCCGAGCATCACGCTGTAGCCACGGGTGCACAGCTCGCCGATCTGCCCGCGCGGCACGGTGTTGCCGGCTTCGTCGATGATCTTGCTTTCCAACTGGGGTTGCGTGCGCCCGACCGTGGTCACGCGCCGCTCCAGGTCGTCATCGGCCCCGGTCTGCAGCGACACCGGGCTGGTCTCGGTCATGCCGTAGGCGATTTGTACCTCACTCATATGCAGGTCGCTGATCACCCGGCGCATCACCTCGATCGGGCAGGTGGAGCCGGCCATGATCCCGGTGCGCAGGGTCGACAGGTCGAACGTGCCGCGTTGCGGATGATCGAGCATCGCGATAAACATCGTGGGTACGCCGTAAAGGCCGGTGGCGCGTTCTTCGGCCACGGCGGCCAGGGTCAGCAGCGGGTCGAAGCCGTCATTGGGATAGATCATGGTCGTGCCATGGGTGATGCAGCCCAGGTTGCCCATGACCATCCCGAAGCAATGGTAGAGCGGTACGGGGATCACCAGGCGGTCCTGGGCGCTCAGGCCCAGGCTTTCGCCGACCATGTAGCCGTTATTGAGGATGTTGTGGTGGCTGAGGGTGGCGCCCTTGGGGAAGCCCGTGGTGCCGGAGGTGTACTGGATGTTGACGGGTTGATCGAAGTGCAGGCTGGCCTCGCGGTAATGGAGCTGTTGCGGGGGGATGCCCGTACCCAGGGCCGACAATTGCGACCAGGGCAGGAACCCCGAGGGCGGTCGCGCATCCAGGCTGATCACCCCGCGCAGCTCGGGTAACAGCTCGCAGCGCAATTGGCCAATGCCCTGCTCCGCCAGTTCCGGTACCAGCGCCTGCAGCATCCCGTGGTAGTCGGAGGATTTGAACGAACCGGCACAGATCAACCACTGGCAGCCCGATTGCTTGAGCACGTATTCCAACTCGCTACTGCGGTAGGCGGGGTTGATGTTGACCAGGATCACCCCGAGCTTGGCACTGGCCACCTGGCTGATGCACCACTGCGCGCAGTTCGGCGCCCAGATGCCAAGACGATCCCCGGCTTGCAACCCCAGGGCCAGCAGAGCGCGGGCGTGCAGGTCCACAGCTTCGGCCAATTGCTGCCAGGTGTAGCGCAACTGCTGATGGCGCACCACCAGGGCCTCGCCCTGCGGGTACTGCGCCACCGTGCGGTCGAATGCCTGGCCAATGGTCATGGCCAGCAGGGCCTTGTCCTGTGGGCCACGGCTGTAGCTCTGATTCGGTTGATCCATGACGACCCCTATTGTCTTTTTTGTAGGTGGACGGTGCGCCGGTCAGGCGCGAGCTTGACGTTAACGTAAGCTACGATTGACAGTCATGCAACGCAAGTTTACGTTAACGTAAAGGTGATCGCCCAATGGCGTCGCCAGCCCCACAACAATAATGTTTATAGGTGCCCTCCCATGAGTTACCCGACCCTGAACTTCGCCCTCGGTGAAACCATCGACATGCTGCGCGACCAGGTGCAGGCCTTCGTGGCCAAGGAGCTGGCGCCCCGGGCAGCACAAATCGATATCGACAACCTGTTCCCCGTGGATATGTGGCGCAAGTTCGGTGACATGGGCCTGTTGGGCATCACCGTGCCGGAAGAATACGGCGGTGCCGGCCTGGGTTACCTGGCCCACGTGGTGGCCATGGAAGAAATCAGCCGTGGCTCGGCCTCGGTGGCGTTGTCCTACGGCGCGCACTCGAACCTGTGCGTCAACCAGATCAACCGCAACGGCAGCCACGAGCAAAAGCTCAAGTACCTGCCCAAGCTGATCAGCGGCGAGCACATTGGCGCCCTGGCCATGAGCGAGCCCAATGCCGGTTCTGATGTGGTCTCGATGAAGCTGCGCGCCGATAAGCGCGGCAGCGTGTATGTGCTCAACGGCAGCAAGACCTGGATCACCAACGGTCCCGATGCCCACACCTACGTGATCTATGCCAAGACCGACCTGGAAAAAGGCGCCCATGGCATCACCGCGTTTATCGTCGAGCGCGACTCGAAAGGCTTCAGCCGCAGCAACAAGTTCGACAAGCTGGGCATGCGCGGCTCCAACACCTGCGAGCTGTTTTTCGATGACGTCGAGGTGCCTGAAGAAAACATCCTCGGCGCGCTCAATGGCGGCGTCAAAGTGCTGATGAGTGGCCTGGACTACGAGCGCGTGGTGCTCTCCGGCGGACCGACCGGGATCATGCAGGCCTGCATGGACCTGATCGTGCCGTATATCCACGACCGCAAGCAGTTCGGCCAGAGCATCGGCGAGTTCCAACTGATCCAGGGCAAGGTCGCCGACATGTACACCCAGCTCAACGCCAGCCGCGCCTACCTGTATGCCGTCGCCCAAGCCTGCGAACGCGGCGAAACCACACGCAAGGACGCGGCCGGGGTGATTCTGTACAGCGCCGAACGCGCCACGCAGATGGCCCTCGATGCAATCCAGATTCTCGGCGGCAATGGCTATATCAATGAATTCCCGGCCGGCCGCCTGCTGCGCGATGCCAAGCTGTATGAAATCGGCGCGGGCACCAGTGAGATCCGGCGCATGTTGATTGGCCGCGAACTGTTCAACGAAACCCGCTGAGGGAGTGCACCATGGCCACCCTGCACACCCAACTCAACCCACGCTCGGCAGAATTCGCCACCAACAGCGCGGCAATGCTCAAACAGGTCGACGCCCTGCACACCCTGCTCGCCCAGGTCCAGCAAGGCGGCGGCAGCAAGGCCCAGGAGCGCCACACGTCCCGGGGCAAGCTGTTGCCGCGCGAACGCATCAACCGCCTGCTCGACCCGGGCTCGGCATTCCTTGAGCTCAGCCAACTGGCGGCGTATCAGGTCTACGGTGAAGAGGTGCCGGCCGCTGGCGTGATCGCCGGGATCGGCCGGGTCGAAGGCGTGGAATGCATGATCGTCGCCAACGACGCCACGGTAAAAGGTGGCTCCTACTACCCGCTGACCGTGAAAAAACACCTGCGCGCGCAAACCATTGCCGAGCAGAACCGCCTGCCCTGCATCTACCTGGTGGATTCCGGCGGCGCCAACCTGCCGCGCCAGGATGAAGTGTTTCCCGACCGCGAGCACTTTGGGCGGATCTTCTTCAACCAGGCCAACATGAGTGCCCAAGGCATCCCGCAGATTGCCGTGGTCATGGGCTCCTGCACCGCCGGTGGTGCCTATGTGCCAGCGATGGCCGACGAAGCGATCATGGTGCGCCAGCAGGCGACCATCTTCCTCGCCGGCCCGCCGCTGGTGAAGGCCGCCACGGGCGAAGTGGTCAGCGCCGAAGACCTTGGCGGTGCCGATGTGCACTGCAAGGTCTCCGGGGTGGCCGACCATTACGCCGACAGCGACGAACACGCCCTGGCCCTGGCCCGACGTAGCATCGCCAACCTCAACTGGCGCAAACAGGGGCAGTTGCAGCAGCGCACGCCAGTCGCGCCGCTGTATGCCAGCGACGAGTTGTATGGGGTTATCCCGGCCGACGCCAAGCAACCGTTCGATGTGCGCGAAGTGATTGCGCGGGTGGTGGACGGCTCGGTCTTCGATGAATTCAAGGCGCTGTTCGGCACCACGCTGGTCTGCGGTTTTGCCCATTTGCATGGCTATCCCATCGCGATCCTCGCCAACAACGGCATCCTCTTCGCCGAAGCTGCGCAAAAAGGCGCGCATTTTATCGAACTGGCCTGCCAGCGCGGGATTCCCCTGCTGTTCTTGCAGAACATCACCGGCTTTATGGTCGGCCAGAAGTACGAAGCCGGTGGCATCGCCAAGCACGGCGCCAAGCTGGTGACGGCGGTGGCCTGCGCCAAGGTGCCGAAATTCACGGTGATCATCGGTGGCAGCTTTGGTGCCGGTAACTACGGGATGTGCGGGCGCGCCTATGACCCGCGCTTTTTGTGGATGTGGCCCAATGCCCGTATTGGCGTAATGGGCGCCGAACAGGCAGCCGGCGTGCTGGTGCAGGTCAAGCGCGAGCAGGCCGGACGCAGTGGCCAGGGGTTCAGCGCCGAGGACGAAGCGCAGATCAAGCAGCCGATCCTCGACCAGTACGAGACCCAGGGCCACCCCTATTACTCCAGCGCCCGCCTGTGGGATGACGGCGTCATCGACCCTTTGCAAACCCGTGACGTGCTGGCCCTGGCCTTGTCCGCTGCGCTGAATGCCCCCATCGAGCCGAGCCGCTTCGGCGTGTTCCGCATGTAATTGGAGCTGCACCCATGAGCGATTTCAACACCGTTGAACTGGTGAACGACCCCCGTGGCTTTGCCACGCTGTGGTTGAGCCGGCAAGAGAAGAACAACGCGTTCAACGCCGAAATGATCCGCGAGCTGATCATTGCCCTGGATCAGGTGCAAGCCGACGCAACCCTGCGCTTTTTGCTGATACGCGGGCGCGGCAAGCACTTCAGCGCCGGCGCGGACCTGGCCTGGATGCAACAGTCGGCCGAACTGGATTACCACACCAACCTTGACGACGCCCGCGAGCTGGCAGAGTTGATGTACAACCTGGCCAAGCTGAAAATCCCGACCCTGGCCGTGGTCCAGGGCGCGGCGTATGGCGGCGCCCTGGGCCTGATCAGTTGCTGCGACATGGCCATTGGTGCCGATGATGCGCAGTTCTGCCTGTCGGAAGTACGCATCGGCCTCGCACCGGCGGTCATCAGCCCGTTTGTGGTGCAGGCGATTGGCGAGCGCGCGGCCCGGCGTTATGCCCTCACCGCAGAACGCTTCGACGGCCAGCAGGCACAGGCGATCGGGCTATTGGCGCAAAGCTATCCCTTCGATGAGCTGAATCAGCAGGTCGAGCAGTGGACCGCCAACCTGCTGCTCAACAGCCCGGCCGCCATGCGCGCCAGCAAGGACTTGCTGCGTGAAGTCGGCAACGGCGCGCTCACCCCAGCGTTGCGCCGTTACTGCGAAAACGCCATCTCACGCATCCGCGTCAGCGCCGAGGGCCAGGAAGGCTTGCGCGCGTTTTTGCAAAAGCGTGCACCCAGCTGGCAGTCCCAGGAGCCTCGTTCATGAGTTCACCGTTGATTACCTGCGTGCTGGTGGCCAACCGTGGCGAAATCGCCTGCCGCGTCATGCGCACGGCCAAGGCGATGGGCATGACCACCGTTGCCGTGCATAGCGCCACGGACCGCAATGCGCGCCACAGCCGCGAAGCTGATATCCGCGTGGACCTGGGCGGCAGCAAGGCCGCCGACAGCTACCTGCAGATCGACAAATTGATTGCCGCCGCCAAAGCCAGCGGCGCCCAGGCGATTCATCCTGGCTATGGCTTTCTTTCCGAAAACCCGGGCTTTGCGCGGGCAATTGAAGAGGCGGGGCTGATTTTTCTCGGCCCGCCGGCTTCGGCCATTGATGCCATGGGCAGCAAGTCCGCCGCCAAGGCGCTGATGGAAACCGCCGGTGTGCCGCTGGTGCCGGGTTACCACGGTGCCGGGCAGGACCTGGAGACCTTCCGCCAGGCCGCCGAGCGCATTGGCTACCCGGTGCTGCTCAAGGCCACCGCTGGCGGCGGCGGCAAGGGCATGAAAGTGGTCGAGGACGAAAGCCAGCTGGGCGAAGCCCTGGCCTCGGCCCAGCGTGAAGCGCTGTCGTCGTTTGGCAATGGGCAGATGCTGGTGGAGAAGTACCTGCTCAAGCCACGCCACGTGGAGATCCAGGTGTTTGCCGACCAGCATGGCAATTGCCTGTACCTCAATGAGCGCGACTGCTCGATCCAGCGTCGCCACCAAAAGGTCGTCGAGGAAGCACCCGCCCCCGGCCTCAGCCCTGCCCTGCGCCAGGCCATGGGGGAAGCGGCGGTACGTGCGGCCCAGGCGATTGGCTATGTGGGCGCCGGCACCGTGGAGTTCCTGCTGGATGCGCGCGGTGAGTTCTTCTTCATGGAGATGAACACCCGCTTGCAAGTGGAACACCCGGTGACCGAGGCCATCACCGGCCTGGACCTGGTGGCCTGGCAGATTCGCGTGGCTCAAGGCGAGCCGCTGCCAATGACCCAGGAGCAGGTGCCGTTGCGCGGCCACGCCATCGAAGTACGGCTGTATGCCGAAGACCCGACCCATGACTTTTTACCGGCCACCGGGCATCTGGCGCTGTACCGCGAATCGGCCCCAGGCCCGGGACGCCGGGTAGACAGCGGCGTGGAGCAAGGTGACGACGTGTCGCCCTTCTACGACCCGATGCTCGGCAAGCTGATCGCTTGGGGCGAGGACCGCGAACAGGCGCGCCTGCGCCTTTTGAGCATGCTGGACGAGTTTGCGGTCGGCGGCTTGAAGACCAACCTGGGTTTTCTACGGCGCATCATCGGCCATCCGGCGTTCGCCGCAGCGCAGTTGGATACCGGGTTTATCCCGCGCTATCAGGAACAACTGCTGCCTGTTGCAAGCGCGTTGAGCGATGAGTTCTGGCAGGCGGCTGGCCACGCCTTCATACAAAGCCAACTGCCTCGACTGCGGGACGACGATCCCGCCTCACCGTGGGCTGCGACACAGGGGTTTCGTGCAGGCCTGCCTGCCGAGACATCACTGCACCTGAGCTGCGACGGCCAGGACCGCCTGGTGACGCTGCAAACCACCACTGCGCCGCAACTGCGGGACGAACACCTGCTGATCGAAGACGCCGGTATACGCCGCTCGCACCTGGCGGTGCGCCAGGGGCAGACGCTGTTCCTGCGCTGGCAAGGTGAGATGCGCAGTGTGACGCTGTTTGATCCGATCGCCGCGGTCGATGCCGGGCAGGCGCATCAGGGCGGCCTGACTGCGCCAATGAACGGCAGTATCGTGCGGGTGCTGGTGGAGGTCGGCCAGACGGTTGAAACCGGTACGCAATTGGTGGTGCTCGAGGCGATGAAGATGGAGCACAGCATCCGCGCGCCCCATGCAGGTGTGGTCAAGGCGCTGTATTGCCAGGAAGGCGAAATGGTCGGCGAAGGCAGCGCCTTGGTGGAGCTGGAGGCCCAGCCCTAGAACTTCACCGTGGCTTGTACCACCACGCCGATGATCCGGCAGTCATCGGTGAGCAACGCCTTTGGGTAGGTCGGGTTGAGTGGCACCAGGTAACGCTGGCCGCTTTCTTCCAGCAGCTTGCGAAACGTCGCCTGACTGCTGCCTGCCCATTGGGCCACCACCAGTTTGCCAGGCTCGGCGTCGAGGGCCGGATCCACCAGGATCATCATCCCATCGGCGATACTCGGCCCGCTCGGCGCGGTCATTGCATCGCCGCTCACCTGGAGCCAGAACGCCTCGCCGTCGGCGTCGTAGTCGCTTGCCTGAAAACGCCCGGGTCCGTAGGCCAGACGCTGTTCGTGGACTTGGCAGGGCTGTTTCCAGTCTTTTACCGGGTAGCGAAAGTACGGGTTGTATTGAACGACCGGCGCGACTTTATCGTCTGCCGGGGCGTGGCCCTTCTCGCGAATCACCAGCGCCGCTTCGAGATACCCCAGGCCCAGTTCTTCGAGCACCCGGTTCATGTCGGCGAGGCTCGGTACACGGCGCTTGCCCAGCCAGTGGCCAATGCCGCCCTGGGACATGCCCATGCGTGCAGCCAGTTGATTCTGCGTGACCTTGCGGGCCTTCATGTTGGCTTTGACCAACGCTATCCATTTATCCATGGGGCAGACAATACCGGGTGTATTCGCGGCGACAATAAACAGTTTGTAGTAATCAATCAAATGACATAAATACAGATCGTATTATTATCAGTCGTACCTGTTCACCTTCCCACCCAGAGCACCCACCCCATGACCACAACCCCGGATCACTTGGACGGTACACCTGATACCGACGAAATAAAGTTCTTGCAGGGCAGCGACGCAGCTCGACGCGCACTGGATTACTACTTGAAAGAAGATACAGACCCTGCATCGGACGATATGGCCTGGTTCGAGGCCAGCCCCACCGTCAGCAGTGAAGAAGCACTGATCCACGCGTCGGACTTGCTGCGCAGCGCCGCCGCCATCGCGTATGAGCTGGCGAACAACAAGCTGGGAGGCACCCGGGACCTGGCGTTTTCGGTGGTGTATTTAATTGATATGGCCAAGGCCATGCTGGAGCGTCCACTGCAACTGGCAGGCGGGAAAACCTCGTAACCAGGTAGGCGTGCAGGAACAGAAGGAAAAATATTTCTATCTGGCAGATAAAAACATTTGACTTGCAAATGATAATGATTATTATTGCAAGCAGCTGGTCGCGAGATCAGTCGATAGACCAAGAGACCTTAGGTCGGACTCTTGGAATATCTCCTCATCAGGCTAATCACGGTTTTTGACCCGGCTCTTTGGCCGGGTCTTTTTTTTGCCAGTTATTCTGGCGTGGCTTCAGGCTAATGAAGACTGTGTGTTGCTTGATGGCGCGCATGGTAGCAAAAGACCATCGCCGAAAGAAAGCCGAGAAAGCGCTCTGGTCCGGTTCTTTCCAAATTAGCACTTGAGAATCAATCTCATAGACTCTAAGCTGCTGCTGCGTCACGGACGACGCCCCCTCCTTTTTCGCAACAATTTGCGTCCCAAACTTTACCCCGCCCCTGTGTAAACTGCCTGTCACATCTCTCATATTCAGGCAACCAGACTATGACCGTGGCCTTGACCTCCCTTAAAATCAGCAGCGATTTCGACAGCGGCAATATCCAGGTGCTCGACACCCGCGATGCCCATCAACCGCTGCTGGCGATCAAACCCGATACCCGCAGCCAGCACTTCCAATGGTTCCACTTCAAGGCCGAAGGTATGCACATCGGTCATACCCATACCTTTCGCCTGAGCAACGCCGGCCAGTCCTCCTACAAACATGCCTGGAGCGGCTACAACGCAGTGGCATCCTACGACCATATCAACTGGTTCCGCGTGCCAACACGCTTTGATGGCGAAACCTTGCACATCGAATTCAAGACCGAGCAAAAACACGCCTGGCTCGCCTACTTCGAACCCTACAGCCGCGAGCGTCACGCCTGGTTGATCGACCGAGCGCTGAACCGCGCAGGCACCCAATTGCTGGCAACGGGCAAAAGCATCGAGGGCCGCGATATCCCCCTGCTGCGCCGTGGCAAGGGCGGTGCGGGGCAACGCAAAGTGTGGATCATCGCCCAGCAGCACCCCGGCGAGCACATGGCTGAATGGTTTATGGAAGGCATCATCGAACGCCTGCAACAGGACGGTGATGATGAGCTGAAAAAACTGCTGGCCGCCGCCGACCTCTACCTGGTGCCGAACATGAACCCGGATGGCGCGTTCCACGGCCATCTGCGCACCAACGCCATGGGCCAGGATCTCAATCGGGCCTGGCAAAACGCAAGCCAGGAGCAGAGCCCGGAAGTGCTGTTCGTCCAACAGCAAATGGAGAAATACGGCGTCGACCTGTTCCTGGATATCCACGGCGACGAGGAAATCCCCTACGTGTTCACCGCAGGTTGTGAAGGCAACCCCGGCTATACGCCACGTATCGAGGCCCTGGAAAAACACTTTCGCAGCCACTTGAGCGAACTGACCCGCGACTTCCAGACCACCCATGGCTACACCCGCGACTTGCCAGGCCAGGCCAACATGACCCTGGCGTGCAACAGTGTGGGCGAGCGGTTCGATTGCCTGTCCCTGACCCTGGAAATGCCGTTCAAGGACAACGACGATGCACCCGACCCGCATACCGGTTGGTCCGGCAAACGCTCGCTGCAACTGGGCAAGGACGTGCTAAGCAGCGTGGCGGATATCGTCGACGTACTGCGCTGACCCTGGCCAACCCGGGGGGCATTCAGCCCCCGGATTGCGCCGCCACCCGCAGACATTCCTGCGGCCCGAGCACCCGGCCATCCGCCGCACGCACTTGCAAGGGCTGCAGGGCCTGCCCGTGCTCTCGGTCCAGCATCAACGAATGCGCCTCGCCCTCAGCGTAAAAAAAGCCCTCGCCCCACTGCCGTAACCCAATGATCACGGCAAACAACCCCCTGCCCTTTTCGGTCAACACATACTCCTGATAAGCACTGCCATCGGAGGCTGGGACGATCTCGAAAATCCCATGGGCCACCAGATTGCGTAGGCGCGCCGAGAGTATGTTCTTGGCCATCCCCAGGCTGCGCTGGAACTCGCCAAAACGGCGGATGCCATCGAAGGCATCACGAATGATCAACAGCGCCCACCCATCGCCAATGGCCTCCAGTGAGCGCGCGACCGGACATTCGGCTGTTTCAAAGCGGGTGAGTTTGACCATGGATGATGCCTGCCTGACAAAAAATGTAGTTGCAATATAAAACCGGAATACTTACCGTACAACTGGTTTCATTTCAAAACTATAACGAGCATCCAACATGCCAAAATCCCCCTTGAGCGGCGCGGTCGTGCTGCTGTTCGCCATTGCCTGCGGGTTATCGGTGGCGAATGTGTATTACGCCCAACCCCTGCTCGATGCCATGGCCAGCACGTTCGCCATGGACCCGGCCACCGTCGGCATCGTCATCAGCCTGACCCAGGTCGGTTATGGCATCGGCCTGTTATTGCTGGTGCCACTGGGAGACCTGCTCAATCGCCGCCACTTGATTGTCAGCCAGTTGTTGCTCTCGACCTGTGCGGTTCTGCTGGTCGCGCTGTCCAGCAGCGGCCCGTGGTTCCTGGCGGGCCTGCTGCTGACGGGCCTGCTCGCCGTGGTGGCCCAGGTGTTAGTGGCCTATGCCGCCCACCTGGCACAGCCCGAGCAACGGGGGCACGTGGTCGGCCTGGTGACCAGTGGCATCGTGGTCGGCCTGCTGCTGGCGCGCACGGTATCCGGGATCATGGCGGACCTGGCCGGCTGGCGTTCGGTGTACCTGTTGTCGGCCGGCCTGACGCTGCTGATGGCACTGTTGCTGTGGCGTGTGTTGCCCGCCGCCGAACAGCCTCGTACGCAGGATTCCTACGGACAATTGCTACGCTCGGTGTTCAGCCTGTTGCGCGAGGAAAAAGTCCTGCGGGATCGTGCAGTGCTGGCGTTGCTGACGTTTGCCGCCGGCACCGTGCTCTGGACGCCTTTGGTGTTGCCGCTGAGCACCCCGCCATTGTCGTTGTCCCACACCCAGATCGGCCTATTCGGCCTTGCTGGTGCCGCCGGCGCGCTGGGTGCGGCCCATGCCGGGCGCCTGGCCGACCGAGGCCGCGCCCAGTGGACCAGCGGTGCAGCCTTGATGCTGATGCTGCTGTCGTGGCTGGCCATCGCCTTCACCCAGTCCTCGTTATGGGCGTTATTGCTCGGTGTGATTACCTTCGACCTCGGCCTGCAAGCCGTGCATGTCACCAGCCAAAGCCTGATCTACAGCGTGCGCCCCGATGCCCAGAGCAGGCTGGTGGCCGCCTACATGCTGTTCTACTCGGCAGGCAGCGCCCTGGGCTCGGTCATGGCCACGATGATGTACGCCTGGGCCGGTTGGCTCGGCGTGTGCGCCCTGGGCGCTGCCATCAACCTGCTGGCCCTGGTTTACTGGCGGCTTACCCTCGGTGCTCAGTCCTTGCCCAGCATGCTTTGCAACACGCCATCACGACGCACCCAGCCATGAAACAACGCCGCCGCCAAATGCAGCAGCACCGTCAGAAACAGTAAATAGGCGAGGTACCCGTGAGCCTTGCGCAACACCGCAAACAACTGGGCATTGGCCGGCACCCACGCCGGCAACTGCACGGTGCTGGAGAGCATCACCGGGTCGCCCGCCGCCGAAATCATCGCCCAACCCAGCAGCGGCAACACCAGCATCAAGCCATACAGCAGCAGATGAGACGCCTTGGCCGCCAGCACCTGCCACAGTGGCAAATCAGAAGGCAACGGCGGCTGACGCGTAGAAAAACGCACCCCCAGGCGCACGATCACCAACGCCAGAATCGCAATACCCAAAGGCTTGTGCAGGTGCAGCAGCCACTCATGCCGTTGAGAAACCGACGCCACCATGCCGGCACCGATAAACAGCATGGCGATGACCATCAATGCCATCAGCCAGTGCAGCAAGCGCGCCAGCGGGGTAAAAAACCGGGATGGGGCATTCATGGCTTCGACTCCTGAACCGCGTTGTGCAGTTGGCTGACTTCACCGGTACGCCGCAGATACGAACTGGCATAGGCGGCAGAACGCGCCGCCAGCAGCGGATCGTTGGACGCTTCAATGCCACTCGGCAGGATCAGCGGATCAAAATTGATATCACGACAATCGCCGCTCAGTTGCGGCTGGCTGCTGTCGAGCACCAGCGTGCCGGCATTGAGCACCGTATGCTCGCCAGCCCACACTTTGCTGGCGTCATCCACGGGGTCAGCGGGGTTGGCCAGGGTGATCAGCAATTGCCAGCGCACGGGGCCGGCGAGCAAGCGTTGTTCCAGGTCCTGTTGCAAGAAATCCGCCCCCGCAGGCGCCGCAGCCTCCTTTGTGTCCTGGCTGATTGGCACCACGCCCCAGCGCACGGCCTGGCGCTGGCCATTGGCGTTGATCAGGTAAAACCCATTGATGCCGTTGTAGGACTCGGTGGCATAACTGGCCGAAGGCTTGGCGGTCTTGACCCATGCCAGAAACGGCGCAGCCTCGGGATGGCTGGCAAAAAATGCCGGCATGCTGGCCGGGTTCGGCTTGCCGGTCACCGGGTCAGGAGCGCCCGCCTTGAGCATCTGGTAGAACGCCTCGGGCGTGCCCACCGGGAACACCGGCATGCTGTTCATCCCGGTGCGCCACTGCTGGCCGTTGGCCTGACTGAACTGCAAGGCCAGGCTACGGATCGGCACGCTGCTGTCGGGGGCATACGGGTTGCCGCTGGGCAAGGCGAAACGCCCGATCACCGGAGTGCGTGCCTCGTGGAACACTTGCGCACTGGAATACGCACGCGCCGCAGGACCGCTCTCAAAATAGCCCGCGACACACACGCCCTTGGAATGGTTGCGTCGGTAGCCGGGGTGAACGCCGTTGTTGGTTTCCAGCGCATTGACCAGAGTCTTGGGCCGCAAACGTTGTGGGTCGAGTGTGCCATTGACGTAGGCAAAGGCTCCCGCCACTGCGCCGACAACCACACCGATAGCGGCCAGGCGCAGCAGCAGGCTTGCACGCCCCAACGGCCGACGTGACGGTGATGAGTGATCTACCATGAAATGCTCCGAGGCCCACGGCCACAGGGGAAGGTGCAATAAGACGCTGCTGACGCAGGCTTATTCCCCTGAAGCTGTAGGTATTTTCAGAACAAGTGGCAAGTAGTCCTATTTCTCGGACTCATCCCACCCCTGTTGGCGGGGCGGCGTGCCAAACCGTTGCTCAGGAATCCCAGATCGCGCCGTAGGCCGGTATGCCCCGGGCTTCCATCTCTTCAACCACCCGGCGGGTCAAGGCCTGGTTGGCAATGCAGATCACCGCTTCGGCCCCTGCGGCTTGCACGGCAGCGTAGGCCAACTGCACCAGATCCGGCTTGCCCCGCACATCGGTGTCCCAGATCACCGCATCGGGTTGTGCCCGCACAATTTCCGCGACTAATTGCGCGCCATAGGTCTTGGCGGGGCTGCGGGTGGACCACACCAGTTGGATCGGTACCTGCGCCGCCAGCAAATGCGGCATCACCGGGCCGATGCCACTCCCTGTGGCGATGTACACCACCGACTTGAACAAGGTCTCGACGTTGGCCACGCCCGCGGTAGTAATCCCCTTGACCCACACATGCGATGGCAAGCGGTCGATATAGCGCCCCGTCCAATCCCCGGCCCGGGAAATAATCAGGCGAAAACCCGGCTGGCCCGGAGCTGGGATATTGGCAAACGAATGCCACTCCAGCAGCGGCTGGAGACTGATTGCAGTGGACGAGCCGGCAAACGGCATGGTGTGGCACAGGCGGGTCACTATTGCATGGTCGGACGGTCGGTGATGACTGACCGCCACCCTGCGCAGGCGCAACCAAGGCAGGGCAATACTCAGGCTCAGCAGGAGCAACACCCAGAACTCCATGGCATGCAGCAGCCTGCCCTGGGGTACCGCCATCAGCGTCTGCGCCCAGAACAGCAACAAGGCTGCCCACCCTGCAAACCGATGCACGCGCTCGAAGCCGTTATGGAAGCGACCGCGAATCCACGGCTGCGCCATCACCACCATCAGCACCAACATCCCGAACAATGCCCCACTGACCAGCAACCACGCCGCCGAAACGCTGTGGGGCTGTTGCAGGTAACGCCATCCCTGGCTGCCGACCAGCAACGCGAACCACAACGTCGCCGCCACCGCGCCACCGCTGTGCAGCCCCCCCAAGTGATAGACCTTGGCCGCATGGCGACGGATGCACAGCGGCCACGTCACGGGGATCCGCGTCGCCAGCCAGAACAACCCGTTGATCACGTACTGCTGGCGCACCAGAATCGCCAGGGCCAGGTTGAACATCACCAGTTTCGACACCACCTGCACATCCACAACAGGCAGCTGCAGGCTGGCCAGCGCAAACCAACCGTTGGCCACCAGCACCAGCGCTACCAGCCGGTTGTAATGAGAAAACAGCGGCGCACCAGACCAACGTCGCCACCCACCAGGCCGTGCAGGCAATGGTATTTCCATCAACCTGTCAATCATGGGCGGCCACCTGCTTGCAGGGCGAGTTGCTGCCCCTCGACGCTGTCGCGCGCCCATTGCAGCAGCAAGGTCTTGTCGATCTTGCCGCGCGCCGTCAGCGGCAGATTCTCCACAGCAAAGATCAACGCGGGAACGCAGTAGTAGGCCAACCGCTGCGCGCAGTACTGCCTGGCAGCCGGAACATTCGCACTGGCCGGCGTCACAAACGCCACAAGGTGCTGACTGTCGAACTTCAGCGTCACCGCCCGGCTACACGCCCCACACGCCTCCAAAGTGCTTGAAACCGCATCCAACTCCACGCGAAAACCACGCACCTTGACCTGATCGTCCACTCGCCCCAGATGTTCCAGGGCCCCGCTGTCGGTCCAGCGTCCCAGGTCCCGTGTGCGAAACATCATGCGGCCCGCCCCCAGGAACGGATCTGGGCAATAACGTTGCGCGGTCAATAGCGGGTTGTTCAGATAACCCGCCGTCACCCCGTCGCCCCCGGCCCACATCTCACCGACCGCCCCTGGCGCGCAGGCCCGCCCGTGTTCATCCAGCACATACACGGTGTTGTTGGGCGTAGGCGTGCCGATGGTCAAGGGTGCCCCCGGCGTGTGCCGATGCAGGGTGTTGACGATGGTGGTTTCGGTAGGCCCGCAGCCGTTGTAGAACACACAATGGGCCGCCCATCGGTCCGCCAGTGCCTGTGGGCACGGCTCACCCGCCACGGCTACCGTCTCGAGGTCGGGGCACTGTTGGGGGTCCAGGGTGCCGAGGATTGACGGCGTTGCGATCAGCACCTGGCAAAGGCGCGCCGTCTGCCCGATATCCTGGGTGCGGATATGCAATGTTGCGCCGTGGGCCAGGCAGCCGAGAATTTCCCAGGCGGCCATGTCGAATGCAATGTTGAGAATCTGCCCGACGATCATGCCCGGCTTCATGCCCAGGTTTCCCGGCGCCGTCAGCAGCACGTTGCACACATTGCGATGGGTCACCTGCACCCCGTTGGGCCGACCCGTGGTACCAGAGGTAAACAATACAAAACACAAGTCGCCGGGGCGGGGCACAACGACGTTCTGGTCTGCGTCCTCTGCCGGCCACGGCGCCTGCGCGAGAAACTCATCCAGGCACACGCACGGCTGATCCGCTGCCAGCGGCAGGCGATCCTTGAACCCCGACAATGTCAGCACCACCTGGCTCGACAACGACTCAAGGATCATCGCCAGCTGGGCCGGTGGGGTAATTCGGGCGTCCTGGGGCACATACGCAGCACCGACTTTCAGCACCGCGAGCATCCCCACCAGCATGGGGATCGAGCGTTCGACAAACAGTGCCACACTGTCGCCCGGCACAACCCCCTGTTCGATCAGGTACGCCGCCAGCCGATTGGCTTGGCGATTCAACTGCCGATAGCTGATGCTCTGGTCCAGCCAGCGGGCGGCTATCGCCTCGGGCGCTGCCGCCGCGTGCGCTTCAAAGGCCTGGTGTATAGAGGTGTACGGCAGTGGGCTGACCGCACCGCATCCCCAGGCCTGGAGGGTATCGCGTTGCCGGGCCGGCAAATGGCCTAGCGCCCTGGTACTGACAAACCCCCCACTCGTTGCTGTTGCCGACATCATAGGCTTACTCCTCATCTGGCTCCTGCCCCACAGTGACCGGGCAGTCAGGGCGCTTGATTGAGGAACTGACACGACATTACAGACTTGCGAGAGGCTACAAACGATAGGGAACGAGGCCATTCACTGAATTTATTTTTCCTACGAATGGAATATCCATCGCTGGCTAGCGTCTCCCTGAGCACAGCCCATTGCCACACACGCGCCGCAGGCCATCCATGCATGAACTCGACGAACAGTTGCGTGAGCTACTCCCCAGGCTGCGGCGCTTCGCCGTCTCCCTGACACGCAACGCCAGCAGCGCTGACGACCTGGTGCAGGCCAGCCTTGAGCGGGCCATCGTCCATTGGCGCGACAAACGCGTAGACGGTGACTTGCGGGCCTGGCTGTTCTCGATCCTCTACCGGCAATTCCTCGATGCACACCGCCGCTCCCGGCGCTACGCGCGAATGCTGGAGTTCTTTACCGGCCGCGATGACGCGCAGCCGTCCGCCGAACGCACAGTGATCGCCCAGACGACCCTGCAAGCCTTTGACCAATTGACGAGCGAGCAACGCGCCCTGCTGCTGTGGGTTTCGGTGGAAGGCTTGAGCTACAAGGAAGTCGCCCACATTCTTGAGGTGCCCATCGGCACCGTGATGTCGCGCCTGTCCCGCGCGCGCCAGGCCTTGCGCCAACTCAGCGACGGTGACATCACCAGCCCTTCCCTGCGGAGACTCAAATGATCAGCCTGCCCCCCAGCGAGCGCGACCTGCACGCTTACGTCGATCACCAGCTTACGGAGCCTGATCGACGCCAACTGGACATCTGGCTCGCCGCGCACCCCGAGGTCGCGGCCCAGGTCCACGCCTGGCAGCAGGATGCCCAGCACCTGCGCGCGGCGCTCGGTGCCCAGCCGGCAGCGAACCCTGGGCTGGACCCGGCGCTGATTCGCCAGCGCCTCAAGCGCCACGCGCGCCGTCGATTCGCCAGCGCGGCCGTGCTGTTGCTCGCGGTCGGGCTCGGTGGCCTGGGGGGCTGGCAAGCGCGGCAGGCCACGCTTATCACCACGGCACTGCCGATGACCGATGCCCTGCAGGCCTATCGCCTGTTCGCCCAAGACCAGATCATGCCCGCCGACTATCAGGTCCACGACAACGGCGATATGCAAGCCTGGCTCGACCGCTACTTCGCCCAGGCCCATCGCCTGCCAGACCTGAGCCCGGCCGGCTTCAACCCCGTCAGCGGGCGCCTGCTCACCACGGACCAGGGCGCAGCGGCGATGGTGCTCTACGAGAACCCACAAGGCCGGCGCATCAGTTTCTATATTCGCCCACCGGGCCCGCAGAACACCTTGCTGCCACGGGGCAGCCGCAGTGCCGACGGGCTCCAGGCCCAATACTGGTCCAGCCCCGGCTACAACTACGCGATGGTCAGCCCAGAGGACGAACCGACCACCCGCTTGCTCAAGCAAACCACACGGTTCTAGGACGCCAACGCCATGCCCTTTCACGATAACCGCCCCCGTCGCCTGACCTTGCTCAAACGGTTGCTGGGCAAAAAGACCGCCACCGATGGCGCGCCAGCCATTCACCGGTTCTTCGCGGACAAGGCCCGGCAGCAGGGCTACACCCTCAGCCCCAGCCAGTTGCGGGTGATCGATGCCATGGCCCGGCAAACCGCACAATTGTTAGCCAACCGCCCGGCCCGCAGCCTGTACCTGCATGGCGCCGTCGGCCGCGGCAAAAGTTGGTTACTCGACGGTTTTTTCCAGGCCTTGGCGCTGCCCGGCAAACAGCGCGTGCATTTCCATGACTTTTTCGCCCGCCTGCACCGGGGCATGTTTGCCCACCGCCAGCAGGCCGATGCCCTGGGCGCGACCTTGGACCAGCTACTAAACGGCTGCCGGGTGCTGTGTTTCGACGAGTTCCATGTGCATGACATCGGCGATGCGATGTTGATCACCCGGCTGTTCAAGGCCCTGTTCCAACGCGGCATCCTGGTGCTGGTCACCTCCAACTACCCACCACAAGGCTTGCTGCCCAACCCGCTGTACCACCAGCGCTTCAAGCCGGCGATCGACCTGATCAGCGCGCGCATGGACGTCATGGAAGTCAGCGCGCCCCAGGACTACCGCGGCTTGGCGCAAAACCACCGGCAGCAGCGTTTTACCCACGGCCAATACGTGTGGCCCGGCACCCCGGCCCAGCGCCGTGAACTGGGGCTGCCCGCAACCGATGGCCCGCCCCTGGCGCTGACGGTCGGCTCGCGGCAACTGCGGGTGCGCTGGCAACAGGCACGCAGCCTGGCCGTGGCCTTCGAGGACCTGTGTGAACAGCCCACCGCCGTAATGGACTACCTGCTGCTGTGCGAGGACTTCGACCACTGGATCATCGACGGCCTGCCCCGGTTGGACGACTGCCCGATTGCCGTGCAACAGCGGTTTATCAACCTGATCGACGTGCTGTACGACCAGGACAAGCACCTCACACTGCTGGGCCAACAGCCACTGGATACGGCCCTGCAAGGTCAGGCGATTGACCTGGCCCGCACCCGCAGCCGCCTGGGCCAGCTGCAACAAGTCAGCTCGCCGGCGCTCAAGTCGCTATCATGAGCGCCTTTGCCCTTGTCGAGTGACCGAAGCTGTTCATGGATACCCTTGCCCAACTCAAGGCTGGCCAACTGGCTGGCATCAAGCGCCTGGACCTGTCCTGCGGCCTGACGCAGTTCCCCCGGGAAATCTTCGACCTGGCCGACTCCCTGGAAATCCTCAACCTGAGCGGCAACGCCCTGAGCAGCCTGCCGGACGACTTGCACCGCCTGCCCCACCTGCGTGTGCTGTTTTGCTCGGACAACGCCTTCACCGAACTGCCAGCGTGCCTGGGCCAATGCCAGCAATTGAGCATGGTCGGATTCAAGGCCAACCAGATCGAGCATGTGCCCGCCGCCGCGCTGCCGTCGCAGTTGCGCTGGTTGATCCTCACCGATAACGGCATCAGCCACTTGCCGGACGCACTCGGTGAGCGGCCCCTGCTACAGAAGCTCATGCTGGCGGGCAACCGCCTGGAGCAACTGCCGGCGAGCTTGGCCCAGTGCCACAACCTCGAGCTACTGCGCATCGCCTCCAACCGCTTGACGCAATTGCCGCAATGGCTGCTGACGCTGCCGCGCCTGACCTGGCTGGCCTATGCCGGCAACCCGGTGGAAAGCGCGGTGGACCTGGTAAATGATGAGGCGACGCCGAATATTCCCTGGGCTGAACTGCAACTGGGCGAAATATTGGGCGAAGGCGCGTCAGGGGTGATTCGCAAGGCGCTCAGGGGAACATCGGGTGCACCTGTGGCCGTCAAGCTCTATAAGGGCACCATCACCAGCGACGGTTCGCCGCTGCACGAAATGCAGGCCTGCATTGCCGCCGGGCTGCATCCCAACCTGATCAAGGTGCAAGGCCGCGTGATCGGCCACCCCACTGAACAGGCCGCCCTGGTAATGGACCTGATCGACCCGAGCTACCGCAACCTCGCCGATCTGCCCAGCCTGGCGTCCTGCACCCGGGACGTCTACGACCCTGCCACCCGTTTCAGCCTGGAAGTGGCATTGCGCATGGCGCGCGGCATCGCCTCCGTAGCGGCGCATCTGCACCGGCACGGCATTACCCATGGCGACCTGTATGGCCACAATATCCTGTGCAATGCCGAGGGTGATTGCTTGCTCGGGGACTTTGGCGCGGCATCGTTCAGCGCCACGGCAGACACCTTGGAAACCAGGGCGTTGCAGCGCATTGAAGTGCGCGCGTTCGGGGTATTGCTGGGGGAGTTGCTGGAGCGCATTAACGAAGGCTTGAGCGATGAACAGCGCCAAGTGCTGGAGGCGCTGCGTGACAGTTGCTGCCAGCCGCAGGTGCTCACGCGTCCGGCGTTCCAAGAGATCGAGACACTGCTGTCCTCCCTCTGAAACGCCATGCACATGTGGGAGCGGGCTTGCCCGCGATAGCGGTGTAACTGACCCACCGCTATCGCGGGCAAGCCCGCTCCCACACTAGCCCCCGTCCATGATTAAAGGCCGGTGTCAGCCCGCCAGGCCGACGAACATATCTTGCACATCGTCATGGTTGTCGAGGCCTTCGAGGAACGCTTCGACTTCCGCCATCTGCTCGTCGCTCAAGCCGCTGACCGGGTTTTTCGAGATGTAGCCCAACTTGGCCGACAACACGGTAAACCCCTGCTCCGGCAAAGCTTTCTGTACCGCATCCAGGTCCGTGGTCTCGGTAATGAACAGGGTCGTGCCCTCTTCTTCACCTTCTTCAAAGTCCTGGGCGCCGGCTTCGATGGCGGCCATTTCCGGGTCGGCATCCGGGGTATCCGGCGAGGCCTCGATCAACCCCACATGGTTGAAGTCCCAGGCCACCGAGCCCGAAGCCCCCAGTTGCCCCTTGCGAAATGCCACGCGGATTTCCGCCACGGTGCGGTTGATGTTGTCGGTCACGCATTCGACGATCAACGGTACCTGGTGCGGGGCGAACCCTTCGTAGGTCACTCGATGGTACTGCACGGTCTCGCCCAGCAGGCCCGCGCCTTTCTTGATCGCGCGTTCCAGGGTTTCCTTGGGCATCGAGGCCTTTTTGGCCTGTTCGACCACCAGACGCAGGTGGGCGTTGGTCGCGGTGTCCGCACCATTACGGGCGGCAATGGTGATCTCTTTCACCAGCTTGCCGAAGATCTTGCCCTTGGCATTGGATGCCGCTTCTTTATGTTTAACCTTCCACTGTGCGCCCATGACTCACTCTCTTGATATCCGTGGCGCCGAGACGTCTACTGGCCGGCGCTTTGGCCGCAGAGTTTATAGGGCAAGACCCCTTCGTTCCACCAAAAAACCGGCCAGCATTGCAGGTGCCTCAGGTGCGCAGGGGTTTGATCGCCACTGAGCGATCCGGCACAAAGTCGCCCACTTGCGCCAAAACCGCAGGCCGGGCGTTCCAATAGGGCATCAGCACCAACGCCGAAAACAACGCGGCGCCGGCGAACACGATAAACACCGTCACCGTATCGAAGTAGCCCGGCAACAGGCCACCGAGAATCGCCCCCACCGAACCGCAACCGTTGACGAAGCCCGCCGCCGTCGCACCTGCCTTGGCCGTGCCGAAGTCGATCGCCGCCGTACTGCTGATCATCGAGTCCGGCCCGTACAGGGTCAGGCCCATGACAAACAGCAGGGCCATCACCAACAGCACGCTACCGGTATGCAGTGCCCCCATGAACAGCGCCAGCGACACCGTCAGCGCCAACAGGCTGAGGACACAGGCCGGCATGCGCCGGGCGCCAAACAGTTTGTCGGACGCCAGGCCAATCATGATCGGCCCCAACAGGCCCGCCAGTTCGAACGCCGTGGGCACAATAGCGGCACCGACCTTGCCCACCGAGGGCATCTGCTCGTAGACGATGACCGGGCCCCACAACAGGATCGCGTAGCGCGCCGGTTTCAACAGGAAGTAGGCCAGGCCCAAGGTCAGCACCGTGCGGTTGCGCAAGATCTCGCGCAGCGGCTCAAGGATGCTGATTTTCTTGGCCGCCGCCTGCTCGTCGGCGCTCATTGCCGGCTCAGGCTCCACTTCCGGCAGGCCGACGTCCTGGGGCGTATTGCGCTGGAAAATGAAGAACAGCACCGCCACCAACGCCACCACCGCGGCACTGGAGATAAATGCCGCGTGCCAGCTGCCGATCAGGGTATAGGCCCACCAACCGGCAAACGGCGATGCCACCAACCCGCCAAACGCATAGCACGAACTCCACAAGCCCAACACCCGCCCGCGCTGTTGCGCCGGAAAGAAACTGCCAAGGTTCTTGCACAGCCCCGACCAGCCAGTGGACTGCGCCAGGCCCTGGATCAACATGCACGTGACGAAGATCGGCAACGTGGCGAACGTGCCCATGACCAAGGCGGCGGCCGCAGAAATCACCAACCCTCCCAACACCACCACCCTGGGGCCGAAGCGGTCGGCGAGCATGCCCCAGGTGAACTGGCCAACGGCATACGCCGCCAGGTACAGGCCATCCAGGTTGGCCATCATCATCTTGTCCAGCGGGAAACTCGGGTCGTCGACGATCCCCAACTTGGCCACGGAAAACGCTTTGCGGGTGAAATAGAAGGCGGCATAGGCCAGCCAGGTGATGGCGAAAATCTGCACGCGCCAACGCTTGATACTACCCATAGGGATATTCATGGTGGTTCTGACCTCAGGTGTGAGTGTGCCGGCAGAATCGAAAAGCAATTGCCTGTGTTTTTATTGTTTTGCACTGCAGTACCGGGTCGCTGGGCGCCGGTACTGGTCAGATGAGTCCTGCAAGGTTGCACGCAACGACCCATGATCGCCGAAGTTGTAGGACTCAACCTACGGCGACTGGGGGCTATCAAAGCAATGGCTGACTAATAGGTAAAATCGATTTATCGTATTTCAAATATAAGCCCAGCTTGTAAGAGGTCGTGCCATGTCGGTTTCCCACGCGCAACTCAAAGCCTTCCATGCGGTAGCGGTCCACGGCAGCTTTACCCTGGCCGGCGAGCGGCTGTTCCTGACCCAGCCGGCCATTTCCGACCAGGTGCGCAAGCTCGAAGAGCGCTTCGGCGTGCTGTTGTTTCATCGCAACAAGCGCTCCGTGCGCCTGACCGACCTGGGCGAACGCCTGCTGAGTATCACCCAGCGTCTGTTTGTGGTCGCCGCCGAGGCCGAGGAGCTGCTGCAAGACTCCAAGGCCTTGCAGACCGGCAGCCTGACCCTGGCCGTGGATGCGCCGGTGCATGTACTGCCGCAGATCGCGCAGTTTTGCGAACGTTATCCGGGGATCACGGTAAAGATCGAGACAGGTAACACCGATGATGCGCTGTATCGCCTGCACAACTATCAGGCTGACCTGGCGCTGGTGGGGCGCGACGTCGACGATGAACGCCTGCTCTCAATCCCGCTGCGCGATGACCCGATGCTGGCCTTTGTTGCACGCAACCACCCGTGGGCCGGGCGGGAATTCATCGACCTGGCGGACCTGGACGACACGCCCCTGGTTCTGCGGGAAACCGGCTCAGTGACCCGTCAGACCCTGGAACGGGAGATGCACCAGGCCGGGTTGCGCATTCGCCCGGCGATCCAGGTGGAAGGCCGCGAGGCCGCCCGTGAAGCGGTGGTGGTAGGGATTGGCGTGGGCGTAGTCTCGGCCTCGGAATTCGGTGCAGACTCCCGGGTGTATGCCATGCCAATCCGCGACTGCACCCAGCGCATGAAGGAAACACTGGTGTGCCTCAAAGAACAAAGCTCGCGACGGGTGGTGGCGACGTTTCTGGAGATTGTCCGCGAGAGCCTGGATACCTGATCACCGACCTGTGTGGCGAGGGGGCTCGTCCCCCGCTGGGCTGCGCAGCAGCCCCAAACCCTGGTGCCGCGGTCTATCTGATAAAACTCGGCGGTCTTACTGGGGCTGCTGCGCAGCCCAGCGGGGGTGTAGAACCGTAGACATCCTTTACATCTGAAACCGGGGACATCGTTTACACATTTGAAGCTTGGATGCGGCT
>NZ_MIFU01000089.1:0-73171 GCF_001855215.1 Pseudomonas sp. 06C 126
CTGCTGTCAACACCTCTTTTTCAACTTCCTTTTGGCTTCGATAAACTGAAGCAACTTGCTGTCGAATCTCGCATAACTCATTGTTTACCAAGGAGTTTTACGTTTCGACTGCGCCGGAAGTGGGGCGAATTATAGACTCCCAGAATTTGCCGTCAACCCTTGATTTTGCTTTTCTATCAATTAGTTACGATCGATTAAAAAACAACCAGCTGCGCTCATATAGAAATCCCTTCTATATAGAAGAACCCCCCTCAGATTACCCCCGCCTCCTTCAAGGCAGCCACATGAGATGCCCCCAGCCCCAGCACCTCACTGAGTACCTTAGCCGTATGCTCACCCAGCAGAGGCGGCGCACTGCGATACTCCACCGGCGTCTTGGACAGCCGCATAGGACTCCCCACCTGCGGCACCTTGCCCGCAAGCGGATGCGGCAACTCTATAGCCAGCCCGCGTGCCCGCACCTGAGGATCGGCAAACACCTGCGCCAGATCATTGATCGGCCCACACGGCACACCCACCTGCTCCAACTGGGCCACCCACTCGGCCGTGGTCTTGAACACCGTTGCTTGACGAATCAATGGAATGAGCGCTGCCCGATTGGCCACCCGCAGCTTATTAGTAGCAAACCGCGGATCATCGGCCCACTGCGGTTGCCCCGCGACCTGGGCAAACTTGCGAAATTGGCCGTCATTGCCCACGGTCAGGATGAAATCGCCATCGGCGGTGGGAAAATCCTGATACGGAACGATATTCGGATGCGCGTTCCCCAGCCGCTTGGGCGACACACCTGTCGTCAGATAATTCATGGCCTGATTGGCCAGACAGGCAACCTGTACATCCAGCAGCGCCATATCGATATGCTGACCACCACCATCATGATCGCGGTGCGCCATAGCCGCCAGAATCGCTACCGTAGAGTACAGCCCAGTCAAAATGTCGGTCAGCGCCACGCCGACCTTGACCGGACCTTCCCCCTCATCACCCTCAGGGCGCCCCGTCAGGCTCATCAACCCACCCAACCCCTGGATCATGAAGTCATAGCCAGCTCGCGCCGCATACGGCCCCGTCTGACCAAACCCGGTGATAGAGCAGTAAATCAGCTCCGGATTGAGCTCCTTGAGCGACTCGTAGTCCAGGCCATACGCCGCCAACCCGCCCACCTTGAAATTCTCGATCAAGATATCCGACTTTGCCGCCAGGTCCCGGACCAGCTTCTGCCCCTCCGGCCGAGTGAAGTCGATAGTCACCGACTCCTTATTACGATTGGCCGATAAGTAGTAGGACGCTTCACTGGTGTTCTCACCATAAGCATCCTTAAGGAAGGGCGGCCCCCAGGCGCGCGTATCGTCACCACTACCAGGCCGCTCGACCTTGATCACCTCAGCGCCGAGATCAGCAAGAATCTGCCCGGCCCAAGGCCCCGCCAGCACCCGTGACAAATCCAGTACCCGCAGATGCGATAGCGCGCCCATGGTTAACCTCCTATTAATAGAACGCCTGGATACCAGTCTGGGCGCGCCCAAGGATGAGCGCATGGACGTCATGCGTGCCTTCGTAGGTATTCACCACTTCCAGGTTGACCAGGTGCCGGGCAATCCCGAACTCATCGGAGATGCCATTGCCACCGAGCATGTCGCGAGCCATACGGGCAATATCCAGGGATTTGCCGCAGGAGTTGCGCTTCATGATCGAAGTGATCTCCACCGCCGCGGTTCCTTCATCTTTCATCCGCCCCAGACGCAGGCAACCTTGCAAGGCGAGGGTGATCTCGGTCTGCATATCAGCGAGCTTTTTCTGGATCAACTGCGTGGCGGCCAGTGGACGCCCGAACTGCTGGCGATCAAGGGTGTACTGGCGCGCCGTGTGCCAGCAGAACTCCGCAGCCCCCAAGGCGCCCCAGGAGATGCCGTAGCGTGCCGAGTTCAGGCAGGTAAAAGGACCTTTCAAGCCGCGCACATCGGGGAAGATGTTTTCTTCAGGAACAAACACGTTGTCCATGACGATTTCACCGGTGATCGAAGCGCGCAAACCGACCTTGCCATGAATCGCCGGCGCACTCAGACCTTTCCAGCCCTTCTCCAGGACAAAACCACGGATGTCGCCGGCGTCGTCCTTGCCCCAGACCACAAACACATCGGCAATCGGGCTATTGGTGATCCACATTTTGCTGCCGGTCAGGCTGTAGCCGCCATCCACCTTGCGCGCCCGGGTAATCATCGCACCCGGATCCGAACCGTGGTTTGGCTCGGTCAGGCCGAAGCAACCGATCCATTCACCCGAGGCCAGCTTGGGCAAGTACTTCTGTTTTTGTGCTTCAGTGCCGAACTCATTGATAGGCACCATCACCAGGGACGACTGCACGCTCATCATCGAGCGATAGCCAGAATCGACGCGCTCCACTTCACGGGCAATCAAGCCGTAGCTGACATAATTCAAGCCGCTGCCGCCGTACTGCTCGGGAATCATCGCGCCCAGCAGGCCGGTCTCACCCATTTCACGGAAAATTGCGGGATCGGTCTTTTCATGACGGAAGGCTTCAAGCACACGCGGCGCCAACTTGTCCTGGGCGAATTGCTCGGCACTGTCGCGCACCATGCGCTCTTCTTCGGTGAGCTGCTGATCCAGCAACAGTGGATCGATCCAGTTGAAGCTTGCCTTACCGCCCATGAGTGATTCCTCGCGAAGTAAATCAAAAGTCGTGCATGGAGCCTAGGCCGGGCAGGCGAGGAGGGCAAACGAGGTTTTTGCATAGCCTTGTGCTAATTTCTCACTCCGTAGCGATTAAGAAGGGCAAAACCGCCTTTTATTAGTGAGGGTACGGTACATGCGCAGGAAGATCCCCAGCACCACGGCCTTGGTGAGTTTTGAAGCGGCGGCCCGCCACGAGAGCTTTACCAAGGCCGCACAGGAGCTTTCCATTACCCAGGGCGCGATCTGCCGACAGATCGCCGGCCTTGAGGAGTTTTTGAGTGTCGAACTGTTTCGGCGCTCGCGACGCGGAGTAAAGCTCACGGAAGCCGGGCTTTCCTACAGCCGGCGAGTGGCAACGCAACTCGACGCCGTGGAACGCGACACCCTGTCAGTGATGGGCCAGCAAGGCGCCAATGTGATCGAACTGGCGGTGGTGCCCACGTTCGGTACCCAGTGGCTGATCCCACGACTCAAGGACTTCCAGCAGCAGCACCCCGAAGTCACGGTAAACCTGACCAACCGGACCCGCCCGTTCCTGTTCGCTGACACCGAGTTCGACGCCGCAATATATTTTGGCGATGCCGACTGGTCCGGCACCGAGTCCCACAGGTTAATGGGTGAAAACCCACTGCCCGTCTGTAGTCCACGACTGCTTGGGCAGCGCTCGCATTTCAGCGCCGAAGAAATCGCGGAACTGCCGCTACTGCAGCAAACCACACGGCCCTACGCCTGGCGCCAGTGGTTCAACGCACAACAATTGAACATCCCTCGGGACATGACAGGCCCACGTTACGAGCTATTCTCCATGCTGTCCCAGGCGGCCATGCATGACATGGGCATTGCCTTGATCCCACCGTTTCTTATTCAGCGGGAATTGGGCGAGAAACAGTTGGTGATCGCCAACCAACAGGCCCTGACCAGCAGCAAGGCCTATTACCTGATGATTCCAGAGAGAAAGGTCGAATCCGCATCACTGCACGCCTTTCGAGACTGGCTGGTTGATCAGGCACAACGTTACAGCCGGCAATTCTAGGCGCTCGCAGATTACTGACTCTGTAGTCAACAAAACAAAAGCCCTACAGATATAACTATATGTCGCTTTTACACAGACTGTACCGATCCACAGAAAAATGGCCTGAAAGCCAATAGCTATAAGCTCTACAGCGCTTATTCACCGCCCATGACCGACCATTCATGTCGACAATTGCAAAAATCGCCTTCTCCCTCCATAAGCCTTTAAATACCTGTATTTAAAGAGGTTATTCCAGCGGATTGCGACAATCAGTCACAGGGTGACTTGTAGTTAATTTTTCGTCACCCGTCATAATCCCTTGAAGGCCGTAAAGTTCGCCTGCAAAATGCCGCGCCCTGCTGTCATTTCAGCGGGGTCGTGCTGATCGGCCGCCCCAGTTGCGCCACTCGCGGCGCACTGGCCTTTTTACAAAAATCAAAAGCAAAAAGATCATGCAGGAGATTTGACGTGCACATTGGTGTTCCTCTCGAAACCCAGACCGGTGAAACGCGGGTTGCTGCAACCCCGGAAACCATCAAGAAGCTGATCGGCCAGGGCCATAAGGTCACTGTACAAAGCGGTGCAGGTGTCAAAGCCAGTGTCGTCGACAGTGCCTATGAAACGGCAGGCGCAACCATTGGCAGTGCCAGCGAGGCGTTTGGCGCCGAGCTGATTCTCAAGGTGGTCGCCCCCAGCGACAGCGAGCTGACGCTGATTAAAAGCGGCACCGTGCTGGTGGGCATGCTCAATCCGTTCAGCAACGAAACCATCACCCGGCTGGCCGAACATGGCATCACTGCCTTCGCCCTGGAGGCCGCCCCGCGTACCTCCCGTGCGCAGAGCCTGGATGTGCTGTCCTCCCAGGCCAACATTGCCGGCTACAAGGCGGTGCTGTTGGCGGCCCATCACTACCCGCGCTTCATGCCCATGCTGATGACCGCCGCCGGCACGGTGAAAGCCGCCCGCGTGCTGATCCTCGGCGCCGGCGTCGCCGGCCTGCAAGCCATCGCTACGGCGAAGCGTCTGGGTGCAGTCATCGAAGCGTCCGACGTACGCCCGGCCGTGAAGGAACAGATTGAGTCCCTCGGCGCCAAGTTCGTCGACGTGCCTTACGAGACCGACGAAGAGCGCGAATGCGCCGTTGGCGTCGGCGGCTACGCACGCCCCATGCCCACCAGCTGGATGCAGCGCCAGGCCCTGGCCGTGCATGAGCGCGCCAAGCAAGCCGATATCGTCATCACCACCGCCCTGATCCCGGGTCGTAAGGCCCCGACTTTGCTGAGCGCCGAAACCGTCGCCCAGATGAAGCCAGGCTCCGTGGTGATCGACCTGGCCGCGGCCCAGGGAGGCAACTGCCCGCTGACCGTCGCCGACCAGGTGGTCGTGCAACACGGCGTGACCATTTGCGGTCCGACCAACCTTGCCGGTGCCGTCGCTGCCGATGCCTCGGCCCTGTATGCGCGCAACCTGCTGGACTTCCTGAAGCTGGTCTTCACCAAGGAAGGGCAGTTTGAAATCAACCTCGAAGACGACATCGTCGCCGCGTGCCTGATGTGCCGCGACGGCCAAGTCATCCGCAAAAACGCCTAAGCAGGGATTCAGACGATGGAAGAGCTTATCTCCCCCGGTATCTACAACCTGATCATCTTCGTGCTGGCGATTTATGTCGGTTATCACGTGGTCTGGAACGTCACCCCCGCACTGCACACGCCATTGATGGCGGTGACCAACGCAATCTCGGCGATTGTGATCGTTGGCGCCATGCTTGCGGCTGCACTCACCGTCACGCCGCTGGGCAAGACCATGGGCACCCTGGCCGTGGCCCTGGCTGCCGTTAACGTGTTCGGCGGTTTCCTGGTTACCCGTAGGATGCTTGAGATGTTCAAGAAGAAAGCGCCCAAGGCTAAAGAAGAGGTGCAGAAGTAATGAGCATGAACCTCGTGACGACGCTCTACCTGATCGCGTCGATCTGTTTCATCCAGGCCCTCAAAGGCCTGTCGCACCCAACCACATCCCGACGCGGCAACCTGTTCGGCATGCTCGGCATGGCCCTGGCGGTACTCACCACCGTTGGCCTCATCTATAAGCTCGGTGCAGAACTCGCCACTGCAGGCATCGGCTACGTGATTGTCGGCCTGCTGATCGGCGGCACCGCCGGCTCGATCATGGCCAAGCGCGTAGAAATGACCAAGATGCCGGAGCTGGTCGCCTTCATGCACAGCATGATCGGTCTGGCCGCGGTGTTCATTGCCATTGCCGCAGTGGTCGAGCCGCAATCGCTGGGCATCGTCAAGCAACTGGGCGACGCGATTCCTGCGGGCAACCGCCTGGAACTGTTCCTCGGCGCAGCCATTGGTGCCATTACCTTCTCCGGCTCGGTGATTGCCTTCGGCAAGCTGTCGGGCAAGTACAAGTTCCGTCTGTTCCAGGGCGCACCGGTACAGTTCGGCGGCCAGCACAAGCTCAACCTGGTGCTGGGCCTGGCCACTCTAGGCCTGGGCCTGGTGTTCATGTTCACCGGCAACCTCACTGCCTTCGCCGTGATGCTGGCCCTGGCCTTTGTGCTGGGCGTGCTGATCATCATCCCGATTGGCGGCGCCGACATGCCGGTGGTCGTCTCGATGCTCAACAGCTATTCCGGCTGGGCTGCAGCGGGGATCGGCTTCTCGCTGAACAACTCGATGCTGATCATCGCCGGCTCCCTGGTGGGCTCAAGCGGCGCGATCCTCTCGTACATCATGTGCAAAGCGATGAACCGCTCCTTCTTTAACGTACTGCTCGGCGGCTTCGGCAACGCGCCGGATGCGGCAGGGCCAGCGGGCTCGAAAGAAGCGCGCCCGGTGAAGTCCGGTTCGGCCGACGACGCCACCTTTCTGCTGACCAACGCCGACACCGTGATCATCGTGCCGGGCTATGGCCTGGCAGTAGCGCGGGCGCAACACGCCCTTAAAGAGCTGACCGAGAAGCTGACCCATCGCGGTGTCACCGTGAAGTACGCGATCCATCCAGTCGCCGGCCGCATGCCTGGCCACATGAACGTGCTGCTGGCCGAGGCCGAAGTGCCTTATGACCAGGTGTTCGAGATGGAAGACATCAACTCCGAGTTCGGCCAGGCCGACGTGGTGCTGGTGCTCGGCGCCAACGACGTGGTCAACCCGGCCGCCAAGAACGATCCGAAATCGCCGATCGCCGGCATGCCGATTCTCGAGGCCTTCAAGGCCAAGACGATCATCGTCAACAAGCGCTCGATGGCCAGCGGTTATGCCGGCCTGGATAACGAATTGTTCTACCTGGACAAAACCATGATGGTCTTCGGCGATGCCAAGAAGGTCATCGAAGACATGGTCAAGGCCGTCGAATAAACACTGCTCCAGCGCAATACCCAAAACCCCGGCCTCCCGTAGGCTGGGGTTTTTTATTAACGGGAAAAACCCGACCAAAGGCTCTAAATCGCCACCTGGCATTCGACCATGGTAGCGGGACGAAAGCCTTTGAAATCACTAGACTGCCCACCTTGCCTCCGTTGCCCGAGATAACAATCCATGTACCGTGATCGTATCCGCTTGCCTTCGCTGTTGAACAAGGTCATGAGCGCCGCCGATGCTGCCGCCCTGATCGAGGACGGCATGACCGTCGGCATGAGCGGCTTTACCCGCGCCGGTGAAGCCAAGGCTGTGCCCCACGCCCTGGCTGAGCGTGCCAAGACCTCGCCCCTGAAAATCACCCTGATGACCGGCGCCAGCCTGGGCAACGACCTGGATAAGCAACTGACCGAAGCAGGCGTGCTGTCGCGCCGCATGCCATTCCAGGTCGATAGCACCCTGCGCAAGGCCATCAACGCCGGCGAAGTGATGTTTATCGACCAGCATCTGTCGGAAACCGTCGAACAACTGCGCAACAACCAACTCAAGCTGCCGGACATCGCGGTCATCGAAGCCGTGGCCATCACCGAGCAAGGCCATATCGTGCCTACGACCTCCGTGGGCAACTCGGCCAGCTTCGCGATTTTTGCCAAGCAGGTGATCATCGAGATCAACCTGGCGCACAACCCGAATCTGGAAGGCCTGCACGACATCTATATCCCGACCTACCGCCCGACCCGCACCCCGATCCCGCTGGTCAAGGTAGATGATCGTATCGGCAGCACTGCGATCCCGATCCCGCCAGAGAAGATCGTCGCCATCGTCATCACCAACCAGGCTGATTCCGCCTCCACGGTGACGCCGCCTGACAGTGACACCCAGTGGATCGCCAATCACCTGATCAACTTCCTCAAGCAGGAAGTGGATGCCGGGCGCATGACCAACAAGCTCGGCCCGCTGCAGGCTGGGATTGGCAACATTGCCAACGCGGTGATGTGCGGCCTGATCGAGTCACCGTTCGAAGACCTGACCATGTACTCCGAAGTGCTGCAGGATTCGACCTTCGACCTGATCGACGCCGGTAAGCTGAGCTTTGCCTCGGGCAGTTCGATCACCTTGTCGGAGCGGCGCAATGCCGACGTGTTCGGCAACCTGGAGCGTTACAAGGACAAGCTGGTGCTGCGCCCACAGGAAATTTCCAATCACCCGGAAGTGGTGCGCCGCCTGGGCATCATTGGTATCAACACTGCGCTGGAATTCGACATCTACGGCAACGTCAACTCCACCCATGTCTGCGGCACGCGGATGATGAACGGCATCGGCGGCTCGGGGGATTTCGCCCGTAACGCGCACCTGGCGATCTTTGTCACCAAGTCCATTGCCAAGGGCGGGGCGATTTCCAGCGTGGTGCCGATGGTCAGCCATGTCGACCATACCGAGCATGACGTCGACATCCTTGTGACCGAGATCGGCCTGGCCGACCTGCGCGGCCTGGCGCCACGGGAGCGGGCACGGGTGATCATCGATAATTGCGTACACCCTGACTACCGCGACGCCCTCAACAACTACTACACCGCCGCCTGCGCCATCGGCGGGCACACCCCGCATATTCTGCGCGAAGCCCTGAGCTGGCACATCAACCTGGAAGAAACCGGGCATATGCTCAAAGGTTGATCAACACAGACCCGGGCGGATGCAAACACAGTTGTATTCGCCCGGATCTGCTTGCGACTCATATGGAAAAAACTGTACTGCTGTACCGGTCATTTCCTACCGTAAAACCCTACAAATCCTTCCAATAACACCCAAAACGCACCAAATCAGTGCCGACAGGTACAGTTGCCCCATTTCTGTACAGTACAGCCCCTATAAACAGTTAACTGGCCCCTCACAATACAGGTGAACTGTATCTAGAGAGTCTTGCGCCGGAGGAGGATCATTGGCATCAGTTAAACCACTACCTAATCCCGCCACAAGCGGAAGGATGTCATCATGGAACGTACACTCAGTTCCGAACTGTTCTTCGAAGATAAAGCTGTCAACACCCAGGCTTCCCTGCCTCTGCGCGTTATCGCCAACCTGATGTTGTGGCAGCGCCGCATCTCCAGCCGCCACCAGTTGGCTCGTCTGGACTCGCGTCTGCTGGCCGATGCCGGGATCAGCGAAGCTCAACGCTACGAAGAGCTGAGCAAGCCGTTCTGGCGCTGATTTAGCGCCCGCTGGCCCTGACCTACCGGGTCCACCGCCAGCACCCCGAATTGTTGTAGCAGAACCCGCCCCGGGTAACCGGAGGCGGGTTTTGTTGTTCTGGCGGTCGGAAAAGGCTGCTTGACGGCCTTTTCCAGCACGCCAACAAGTACAGTTTAAAAAACACAAACACAGACCAGTACAATTTTGGATCGGTTTAATTTGTAGCGGTCAATCACCCTTTTCAGGCAGCGACTTCCCACTGCGTACTACCCGAACAGATAGGCGCCAGCTACTATCGCGTCATCAGTTCGTCTCATCCACAGGAGCCACCCATGTCCCGTCTTCGTTTGCTAAGCGCTGCAGCCCTGCTTGCCGTTGCTGCCAATGCCAGCGCCACCAGCCTGATCGTGACCACCGACTCGATAGTGGGCGCGCTCAAAGCCACTTCCGACGCCACCTCCGATGCCACCTCGTCCCTTCGCGACAATAAAGTCGTGCGCGCAGCACGCGACGATGCCGCCAGCTTCGTTGCCAGCCAAGGCGCGATCCGTGGCGTGAAGCTGGAAAGCGCCCTGGCGCAGATCCGCCAGCAAGCCCCCCAACTCAACACCGCTACCGACGCGCAACTGGCCCAGGCGATCCTCGCCATCTGACCTTGACTCACTGTAGGAGCGAGCTTGCTCGCGAAGATCGCGAACGATAACGCGGGGCTCACTGCTAAAACACTGCGCTCTCAGGTTCTTCGCGAGCAAGCTCGCTCCTACAGTAGTCGGCCTGCTCGCTGGCTCTCGCCCGGGCATTGCGCTAGCCTTGGCGCTCGTTTTCAGTTGTCGAGTCCCATGGCTTTTTCATACCGCTTGTTGATTGCTCCCACAATATTTGCCATCTGCGGCGCCGCTCCGGCCCAGGCCTTTGATCTGTCCACCCAAGGCGTCGTCGCCAGCGCTTATGCCACCAGTAAAGTGACCTCGGCGCCGTTCGATCGTAAATTGATACTGGCAGCCCAGGATGACGCTGCTGTGTTTATTGCCACTGACGGCCAATGGCGGGGCGCCCGGCTGGAGAGCGCGCTGGATTACCTGCGTCGCACCGAGCCAAAACTTAAGTCCAGTGACCTTGAACTGGCCCAGGCAATTCTCGTCCAATAATCATCTTTACCTTTTGGAGTCATTCCATGCGTCGCCCGTTGATCGCAGCTGCTCTCGGCCTGTTCCTGCTGGCAGATATCGCCCAGGCACAAACCCTGGTGGCCACCAGTAACATCATTGTTCGTGCTTTCGGCCGCACCATTGATTTCACCTCGGACACCACCACCTCCATCCGTGACTCCAAAGTCGTGCGCGCAGCCCACGATGACGCGGCCAGCTTTGTCGCGAGCAATGGCGATATCCGCGGCGCGCAACTGGAGGCCGCCTTCGACACCCTGCGAACCCGCGTGCCAGAAGCCCGCGACGCCAGCGACCAGGTCCTCGCCGAAGCCATCCTCGCATTGTGAGGCGCTTCACCGCCTGGCTATTGGCTACGACGGTACTGCTGACTGCCAGCGCCGCCCAGGCCAGCCTGCAACTGCGGCTCAAGACCAACGGCTTGAGCCCGGCCCAACAGCAGGCCAGCCAGGCATTGCTGGATGAAGCGATGCAGGCGCTCCCGCCGCGCTTCATCGAGCAACTGGACCGGCGCATCGACGTCGGCTGGACCGACGACATGCCCGCCAATGCCTATGGCCAGGCGTCGCTGGTCGCTGAACTGGACCTCAATCGCAAACTGCTGGCCAGCCTTACTGACGGCACCGCCGCCACCCAACAGACCCAGCGCCCCCACGGCACCGTGCGCAGAGAACTGCTCGCGACCGTTCTGCATGAACTGACCCATATCTATGATCGCGCGCGCCTGTGGCCCACGGACCAGCGCTCGTTGATCCGACGCTGCAGCCGCCAGAACAACATCACCGGCCTGGTTGGCCTGCCCGATCAATGCCGTGGCCAGAATGACCGGCGCTTCACGCTCAGCGACGATCCACGCTTGCTTGACCTGGCCGGCTGGCCGCAATACGTCGGCCGCCGTGGCGAGCGCGAGCAGCACAACCGGCAAGTGGCCCGCAGCCCGGACCTGTACGAAATCACCAACCCCAAGGAGTTCGTCGCGGTCAACATGGAGTACTTCCTCCTTGACCCGAGCTACGCCTGCCGCCGTCCCGCGCTGTACCGTTACTACCAGCAACACTTCGGCTGGGCCCCGCCAGCCAAGGACGCTTGCGCCAACACCTTCGCCTTCCTCAATGCCGGCAACGATTTTGCCAAGACGCCCCTGGGCCAGGTCGACCCCGAGCGCGTATACGCCATCGACTACCTGCTGGCCGAAGCCAACCAGAACCTGGTGAGCCGCTGGGGCCACAGCATGCTGCGCCTGGTGATCTGTGCGCCGGGCCGCCCACGTGGCCCGGATTGCCGCCTGGACCTGGACCAGCACCTGGTGTTGTCCTACCGCGCATTTGTCGGCGACGTACAACTGTCGAGTTGGGACGGCCTGGTGGGCAAGTACCCATCGCGCCTGTTCGTACTGCCCCTGGCCCAGGTGATCGACGAATACACCAAGACCGAACTGCGTGGCCTGGCTTCCGTGCCCCTGATTCTCACGCGCCAGGAGATCAACGACACCGTCGAACACGCCGCCGAAATGCACTGGAGCTACGACGGCAATTACTACTTCCTCTCCAACAACTGCGCCGTCGAAGGCCTGAAACTGCTGCGCAGCGGCAGCGCCAACCCGCAACTGACAGCCTTGGACAACATCACCCCCAATGGTTTGCTGGAAGTCCTCAAGGCCCGTGGGCTGGCCGACACCAGCGTGCTGGACGACCGCCGTGAGGCCTTGCGCCTGGGCTATCACTTCGACTCCTTCCGTGAGCGCTACCAGGCGATGTTCGAGGTGCTGAAGAAGCACCTGCCGATCCCGCAGACCCAGGTCGAAGACTGGCTGATCTTGAGCGCCGAGCAACGCAGGGTGTGGTTCGACAAGGCCGACCTGCGCACCAGCGCCGCATTGCTGCTGCTGGAACAGGCCAGCTTTCGCAAGCAACTGATGCTCGCCCAGGACGAGGTCAAGCAACGCTACCTCGGCGCCCGCGAACTGAAGAACGGCGGCATGGCCAAGGCCGATGCCACGCTGCAGCAGATCCTCGCCAACAGCGGCTTCCTCAGCCGCCCGGCGGAACTGCTCGGCAGCAGCGGTTATGGATTGCCCCAACCCAAGGAATGGCAGCGCCTGGAATCAGAAAGCGCCTTGCGCCAGAAACAGCTGCAATCGTTGACCGGCGACCTGGATAAAGAGGTGAGGGCGCTGCTGGAACCTTCGCGCGCGGCGGAAATTGCCGCCTGCGAGGCCAATCTCAAGCAGGTTGGCGAACATCTGCGTGCGCTGCACAAGGCCGCTGGCGGGCTGCAACTGCCTTAAAACCGTAGGAGCGAGCTTGCTCGCGAAAAACCCGAACATACCGCGTTTACCCCGCAAACGCGCCTTAACGTTCACGACCTTCGCGAGCAAGCTCGCTCCTACAGTGAACCTCATCCACCTGAAACCTGTTTTTCCAGCGAAAGCTGGCTGAAAGCTTTCGCGATTAGGATCGCCCTCACTACCGGCAATAGACCGGTTGGCCAACCTGAGCGTTTTCATGCCCAGGGGCCCAATTAACAACAACAATGGTGATGCTGATGTCCGCTCGTACCCGCCTGTTTTCCCCGACTCCCCCCGTACGCCTCGCGCTTTTCGTTCTGCGCTGACCCCAACCCGGTTCGCCATTCCCTAGCCGCGCTACGCCTGGAGTATTCCTATGCTGACTTTCCTTGGCTTTGCCATGGTCATCACGTTCATGTTCCTGATCATGACCAAGCGCCTCTCGGCGCTGATCGCCCTGATCATCGTGCCTATCCTGTTCGCGCTGTTCGGTGGCTTTGCGCCGAAGATCGGCCCGATGATGCTCGAAGGCATCACCAAGCTGGCGCCTACCGGCGTGATGCTGATGTTTGCCATCCTCTACTTTGCCTTGATGATCGATTCCGGCCTGTTTGACCCGGCCGTGCGCAAGATCCTCAAGCTGGTCAAGGGCGACCCTCTGAAAGTCTCGGTCGGTACTGCCGTGCTGGCGCTGGTGGTGTCCCTGGACGGTGACGGCGCCACCACCTACATGATCTGCGTGGCCGCCATGCTGCCGCTGTACAAGCGCATCGGCATGAGCCCGCGAATCATGGCCGGCCTGATCATCCTCGCCGGTGGCGTGATGAACATGACCCCCTGGGGCGGCCCGACCGCTCGCGCCGCCAGTGCCCTGCACGTGGACCCATCGGACATCTTCGTACCGATGATCCCCGCCATGGCCGCCGGCGTAGTGGCCATCCTGGTGATTGCCTATATGTACGGTCTGCGCGAACGTGCCCGACTCGGCGTACTGCACCTGCAAGGCGATGAAATCGATCACAGCGAAATCAGCGTCTCGCAGTTCCCGGATGCCCGTCGCCCGAAACTGATCTGGTTCAACGGCGCCCTGACCCTGGCCCTGATGTGCACCCTGATCGCCGGCCTGTTGCCGCTGCCGGTGCTGTTCATGGTGGCCTTCAGTATCGCGATGATCGTCAACTACCCGTGCCTGCAACAGCAGAAAGACCGCGTTGCCGCCCACTCGGGCAGCGTGCTGGCGGTGGTCGGCCTGATCTTCGCCGCAGGTATTTTCACCGGCATTCTGTCGGGCACCGGCATGGTCGACGCCATGTCCAAGAGCCTGCTGGCCGTCATCCCTGAAGCCCTTGGCCCGTACCTGGCGGTGATCACCGCGCTGGTGAGCATGCCGTTCACCTTCTTCATGTCCAACGATGCGTTCTACTACGGCGTATTGCCAGTACTGGCCGAAGCCGCCAGCCACTACGGCATCACCGCCGCAGAAATGGGCCGTGCCTCGATTGTTGGCCAGCCGGTCCACTTGCTCAGCCCGCTGGTGCCGTCGACTTACCTGCTGGTGGCCCTGGCCGGTATCGAATTTGGCGATCACCAGCGCTTCACCCTGAAGTGGGCAGTGCTGGTGTGCCTGTGCATAATGGTCGCCGCATTGCTGTTGGGCACATTCCCGCTGTTCAGCACTCTATAATCGTAACAACCCACTGCGCCGGCCCTCCTGCCGGCGCGGTCTAACACTCGCGCAAAGGAACACATATGGAATGGCTGACCAATCCGGAGATCTGGATTGCCTTCTTCACCCTGACGGCTCTTGAGATCGTTCTGGGCATCGATAACATCATCATGATTTCGATCCTGGTCAGCCGTATGCCCAAGCATATGCAAGCGCGCACCCGGATCTTCGGCCTGGCCCTGGCCATGGTCACCCGGATCCTGCTGCTGCTGTCGATCACCTGGGTCATGCAACTGACCGCCGACCTGTTCGTGGTGTTCGGCCAGGGTATTTCCGGCCGCGACATGATCCTGTTCTTCGGCGGCCTGTTCCTGCTGTGGAAAAGCTCCCAGGAGATGTACCACGCCCTGGAAGGTGAAGACGAAACCCATGACGAGCCGAAAGGCAAGGGTGGCAAGTTCATCTACACCATCATCCAGATCGCCATCATCGATATCGTGTTCTCCCTGGACTCGGTGATTACCGCCGTGGGTATGGTTTCCCACGTACCGGTCATGGTTGCTGCGATCATCGTCGCGGTCTTGGTGATGATGCTGGCCGCAGGCACCATCAGCGAGTTCATCGACAAGCACCCATCGTTGAAAATGCTCGCGCTGTCGTTCCTGCTGATCGTGGGTACCGTGCTGATCGCCGAATCCTTCGACGTGCATGTGCCAAAAGGCTACGTGTACTTCGCCATGGCGTTCTCCCTGGCGGTAGAAGCGGTCAACATCAAGATGCGGACCGCCATCGCGAAAAAGAAAAAGCAGCAGGATCCTGTGAAACTGCGCAAGGACATCCCGGGCCAATAACCCGCGGGCAACACCTGTAGGAGCGAGCGTGCTCGCGAAAAACGCCAACGGTAACGCGTGCTGCCTGATTGCACGCGTTGCCCTTGAGTTCTTCGCGAGCATGCTCGCTCCTACAGTCGTTTCAGGCGCCTGCAAAAAGCTGATTTCATGACAGTTTTGTTTCAAAGCCGACTTTAGCTATGCGATGCTGGCGCACAGGCCGTTCGCCAACTACAGCTTAAGTACACAACACAAAACGGCACGCGGCACTTTTTGCTCCACTTGGAGCACGACTCAATACAGGGGGCCGAGCATGCTGACCCTGCTCAATCTTCTTTCCGCCGTGACCTTGCTGATCTGGGGCACGCACATCGTCCGTACCGGCATCCTGCGGGTCTACGGCTCCAACCTGCGCCAGGTCATCGGGCAGAACATGGCCAGGCGCTGGCTGGCGTTCATTGCCGGGATCCTGGTCACCGCCATGGTGCAAAGCAGCAACGCCACGGCGATGCTGGTGACCTCGTTCGTCGGCCAGGGCCTGATGGGCCTGACGCCCGCCCTGGCGACCATGCTCGGCGCCGATGTCGGTACCGCGCTGATGGCACGGGTGCTGACCCTGGATCTGTCCTGGCTGTCGCCGCTGCTGATCTTTCTCGGGGTGATCTTCTTCCTGTCGCGCAAACAGACGCGCGCCGGGCAGATGGGCCGGGTCGGTATCGGCCTGGGCCTGATCATTCTCGCCCTGCAACTGATTGTCGAAGCCGCCGGGCCGATTACCCAGGCCCAGGGCGTCAAGGTGCTGTTCGCATCGCTGACCGGTGACATCCTGCTCGACGCCCTGGTGGGCGCGCTGTTTGCGATGATTTCCTACTCCAGCCTGGCCGCCGTGCTGCTGACCGCAACCCTGGCCGGTGCCGGGGTGATTGGCCTGCATGTGGCCATCGGCCTGGTGATCGGGGCCAATATCGGCAGCGGTGTCCTGGCGTTCCTCAGCACCAGCATGCAAAACGCCGCCGGTCGCCAAGTGGCCTTGGGCAGCCTGCTGTACAAGCTGATCGGCCTGCTGCTGATCATTCCCGTCCTGGACCCGCTGGTGCTGTGGATGGACACCCTGGACTACAGCGCCCAAGGCATGGTCATCACCTTTCACCTGCTCTACAACGTCACCCGCTGCCTGATCCTGCTGCCCACCATCGGCCCGATGGCGCGCCTGTGTGCCTGGCTGCTGCCGGAGCGCCCGGAGGCCAATGGCCTGGCCAAGCCCCGTCATCTGGACCCGACGGCGCTGACCACCCCGAGCCTGGCCCTGGCCAACGCCGCACGGGAAACCCTGCGCCTGGGGGACCTGATCGACAACATGCTGACCGCCATGCTGGAAGTGCTGCGCGGCAAACAAACCGCCATCACCCAGGAAATGCGCAGCCTCAGTGATGACGTCGAGGCACTCTACAGCGCGATCAAGCTGTACCTGGCGCAAATGCCCCGCGAAGATCTCAGCGAGCACGACAGCCGGCGCTGGGCCGAGATCATCGAGCTGTCGATCAACCTGAAGCTGGCCGGCGACTTGATCGAACGTATGCTGCGTAAGGTCCAGCAGCAGAAAACCTCCCAGCGCCGCTCGTTTTCCGAAGTCGGGCTCGAAGAACTGGCCGGCCTGCATAGCCAGTTGATCTCCAACCTGCGCCTGGGCCTGTCGGTGTTCCTCAGTGCCGACCCGGAAAGCGCCCGCCAATTGCTGCGCGAGAAGCGCCGCTTCCGCGCCCAGGAACGGCGCCTGGCCCACGCCCACGTCAGCCGCCTGCAACGCAAAATCGTGCAAAGCATCGAGACCAGTTCCCTGCACCTGGAGCTGATTGCCGACATGAAGCGCCTGAACTCGTTGTTTTGCAGCAGTGCTTATGTCGTGCTGGAAACCTCCGAGACCGGTGCGTTGGCGGTGGACAATATTGCCGACATCACCCATTCGCCCTGAACGAACCGCACACCCCGGGAGTCAGTTAAAAACACCACCTACCCAATGTAGGAGCGGGCTTGTGTGGGAGCGAGCTTGCTCGCGATAGCATCACTGCGGTGTAACTGATTCACCGAGTGCGCGCATCGCGGGCAAGCCCGCTCCCACAAAAAGCCAGTTTCAACCGTTATTGTTAGCTAGGAACCCCGTTATGCGTCGCCTGCTACTCGCCTGCCTGCTCATAGGCTCGGCCCACGCCTCTGCCTTTGATCGCTTGCAGGTCGAAGGCTACATGTTGCCCAACGGCCTGCAATTGCTGCTCAAGCCGGGCACCGAGCGCGGGCACGTGGCGATCCGCCTGGTGGTCGGCGTAGGCCTGGATGACTTCAGTTGCGAAGACAAAGAACTGCCGCACCTGCTGGAACACCTGCTGTTCAGCGGCATCGATGGCGGCGGCGAAGGCGAGCTGGAAGAACAGATGCAGGCCCTGGGCGGGGAGTGGAACGCCTACACCAGCAACGCCGACACCACCTTCGTCATCGAGGCCCCGGCGCGCAACCAGCGCAAGGTGCTGGACCTGCTGAAGGCGATCCTGACCCGGACCGAGCTGAGCGACGCCGCAATCAACGCCGCCAAGCAGGTGGTCGAGCGCGAAGATGGGGGTCACTATTCACACCTGCAACGCCTGCTGGATCGCCAGGACCTGGGCCATAACGCCAGCAATCAACTGGCGGTGGAACTGGGCCTCAAATGCGCCGAGCGGGCCGAAGTTGAACACCTGACCCGCACGCAACTGCAGAGCGTGCGCCAGGCCTGGTACGCCCCCAACAACATGACCCTGATCATCGTCGGCGACCTCGACAAACTGCTGCCGGCCTATCTGGAGCGCACCTACGGCCAACTCGAGCCGGTCGACCCCAGCGAACACAGGGCGTTGCCGCAAACCCTGGGCGCCGCAGCGACCCATCGTGACCTGATCCGTGGCTGGGTCGGCGATGGCGCCAAGCTGCACTGGTTGTTCCCCGAACCCACGCTGGACGAGCAGCACGATGCCACCTACGACCTGCTCAAGGACTACCTGGATTGGGCGTTGTATCGCCAGTTGCGCCTGCAGCATGGCCTGTCCTACGGCCCATGGAGCGAGCGCGAAGTGCTGGGCGGCGTGGGGTTCATGAGCCTCAACGCGGACCTTGACCGCGATAACCTGCCCGAGGCCGAACGCGTTCTTGAAAGCCTCAAGACCAGGCTGCTTGAGGACGGCCTCGACCCGGCGACCTTCAGCCGCCTGCAACAAGCCGCCATCGACCGCCAGGCCTGGGCCGTGCAGGGCAATAGCGCGCTGGCCGACTACTACTGGGGTGCCTTGGCCGACTACGCCGACGGGCGTCTTCGCGACCCGGCCAAGCGCCTCAAGGCCGTGAGCCTGGCGCAAACCAATCAGGCCATGCGCCAGCTGTTCAACCAGCAGGGCTACTGGCGCATCGAAAAACCGCTGCTCAGTTACGACGCCCTGGGCTGGATCGCCGCAGGCGTGCTGGGGCTGATTGCTATTGTGCTGATTGGGCTGCGCCGTTATCGCAAAGCAATTGTGCAATGACACGCCTATCAACAGGCTAAGACGTTATTCTGTCTGGGATTTTTTCCTACAAAGACTGCGAACTGCCGAATGCCAAACCTGACCCTTCTCATCCAGCGCGTCCTCGAACTGATGAAGCGCTACCCAGGGGTGATCGCACTCGGCGGTTTTATCTCGGGGGTGGGCAGCTTTATCCTGGTGGACCGCCAACAAGGCATGGCCAGTTGGATCGCGATCATCATGCTGGTGAGCTGGCTGTGGCTGATGCTGGAAAACAGCTTCACCCAGTTGTTCAGCAAGGTCTTCAAGCGGGAAATCCCCGAACCGCTGCTGCGCTACGCCACACAGATGATCCACCAGGAAAGCCTGTTCTTTGTCCTGCCGTTCTTTTTCGTCACCACCACCTGGAACAGCAGCCAGGCCATTTTCACCGGCTTGCTGGGCGCCGCCGCACTGGTCTCGATCACCGACCCGCTGTACTACAAATGGCTGGCGCCCAAGCGCTCGCTGTTTCTGGCACTGCACACCCTGACCCTGTTTGCCGCCTTGCTCACCGCACTGCCGATCATCCTGCACCTGACCACCGCCGAGAGTTACAAACTGGCGCTGGGGGTGGCGATGGCCTTGTCGATCCCCAGCCTGGCCGTGAGCCTGCCGCTGCGCAGCGTCAAGGGTTGGCTGATGCTGCTGGGCGTGACGGCGGCGATTGGCTGCGCGGGTTGGTTCCTGCGCAGCTGGGTGCCGCCGGCCACCCTGTGGATGACCGAAGTGGCAATCAGCACCCAATTGCAGGACCGCACCCCCGGCGATGACCTCAAAGAAGTCAGCGCCAGCCAACTGCGCAGCAGCGGCCTGTACGCCTATACCGCAATCAACGCACCGCGCGGGCTGGACGAGCGCATCTACCATGTGTGGCAGTTCAACGGCAAAGAGGTCGACCGCATCGCCCTGGATATCCATGGCGGACGCAAGGAAGGCTACCGGGCCTGGACCCACAAGCAGAACTTCCCGGCGAATGCCGTGGGCCGCTGGCAAGTACGGGTGCTGACCGAAGACGGCCAGGTGATCGGCGTGTTGCGCTTTAAAGTCACTGACAGCGTACAAACGGACACGCCAAAGTAGGACGGATCGTGCTATTACATAGCAATTGTGGAATAGCCAAACAAGCTCGGAGCTTATGACCAGTAGCACAACGGCAGGCAATGCCCACCTGGACGCGTCCACCCAGCCGCCTCAATTGCGGGTTACCGGGGACTGGACGCTGGCCCACTACAGCGCCCTGAAAAAGCTCTCGGCAAGCCTCGACGGCCAGTACGACGCCAGCACCCGCGTCGACCTCAACGGCCTGGGCGCACTGGACACCGCCGGCGCCTCGTTGCTGGTGGAACTGCTGGGCCCGGAGCGCATTGAGCATTCGGCCGAACAAACCGACTGCAGCCTGCCCGCTGCCGACCGGGCGCTGCTCAAGACCGTCTACCGCTCCCTGAATGATTTTTGTGTGCCGGTCAAAGAGCCGCAGCAAAACGCCGGTATTCAGCTTTTGGCACGCATCGGCCGCGCGGTGGATACCGTCTGGCAAGACGCCATGACCCTGCTGGGCTTTATCGGCCTGATTCTCGAAACCTTCGCTCGCGGCGTGTTCCGGCCCAAGCGCTGGCGCCTGACGCCGATGGTGGCGCATATCGAACAGACGGGGCTGGATGCCGCGCCTATCGTCGCCTTGCTGACCTTCCTGGTGGGCGCGGTGGTCGCGTTTCTCGGCGCCACGGTGCTGGAGAGTTTCGGCGCAAGCATTTTCACCGTGGACCTTGTGGCGTTTTCCTTCTTGCGTGAGTTCGGTGTCCTACTCACCGCGATCCTGATGGCCGGCCGCACCGCCAGCGCCTTCACCGCACAAATTGGCTCGATGAAGGCCAACGAAGAAATCGACGCGATCCGCACCATGGGCCTCGACCCCATGGAGTTGCTGGTACTGCCACGCGTCCTCGCGCTGCTGGTGGCGCTGCCGATGCTGACCTTTCTCGCGATGATTTCAGGCATTGTCGGCGGCGGCGTGGTGTGCGCCGTGGCCCTGGATATTTCGCCGGCGATGTTCCTCTCGCTGCTGCAATCGGACATTGGTGTCCAGCATTTGCTGGTGGGGCTGGTCAAGGCACCGTTCTTCGCCTTCCTGATCGCGGCCATTGGCTGCCTGGAAGGCTTCAAGGTCAGCGGCAGCGCCGAATCGGTCGGCGCCCACACCACCTCCGCAGTGGTGCAATCGATTTTCGTGGTGATCGTGCTCGACGCGGTAGCCGCATTGTTCTTTATGGAGATGGGCTGGTGAGCCGTTTACAACGAGCGCCCAGCGAGGCGGTGATCGAAGTCCGTGGCCTGTGCAACCGCTTTGGCCCGCAGAGCGTGCATGAAAACCTCGACCTGGATCTGTACAAGGGCGAGATTCTCGCCGTAGTGGGCGGCTCGGGCAGCGGCAAGTCGGTGCTGCTGCGCAGCATCATCGGCCTGCGTCAGCCCAGCGAAGGCCAAGTGCGGGTATTCGGCCAGGACTTGCCGAGCCTCTCAGAACACGAACGCTCCCTGGTGGAACGGCGTTTCGGCGTGCTGTTCCAGAAAGGCGCGCTGTTCTCCTCGCTGACGGTCACGGAAAACGTCGCCCTGCCACTGATCGAACACGCCGGCCTGAGCCGCGCCGATGCCGAGCATCTGGCGGCAGTCAAGCTTGCGCTGGCCGGGCTGCCATTGTCGGCGGCCGACAAATACCCGTCCTCGCTGTCCGGCGGGATGATCAAACGTGCGGCCCTGGCCCGCGCCCTGGCCCTCGACCCGGACATTTTGTTTCTCGACGAACCGACCGCTGGCCTCGACCCCATCGGCGCGGCGGCATTCGACCAACTGATCCTGACCCTGCGTGATGCCTTGGGCCTGAGCGTGTTGCTGATCACCCACGACCTCGACACGCTCTACACCATCACCGATCGCGTGGCCGTGCTGGCGCAGAAAAAGGTGCTGGTGGCAGATGCCATCGATGTTGTCTCGGAAACGGACGACGCCTGGATTCACGAATACTTTCATGGCCCTCGGGGCCGCGCGGCATTGGATGCCGCTCAACCGCTCAACGAGGTATGACATGGAAACCCGAGCCCATCATGTGATGATCGGTCTGTTCAGCGTGATAGTCGTGGTCGGCGCCATGCTGTTCGGCTTGTGGCTGGCCAAATCCAGCGTCGACAGCGCGTTCCAGGATTACGAAGTGATCTTCAACGAAGCGGTCAGCGGCTTGTCCCAGGGCAGCGCGGTGCAGTACAGCGGGATCAAGGTGGGTGACGTCACCAGCCTGCGCCTGGACCCCAAAGACCCGCGCCGCGTACTGGCACGTATCCGCCTGGCCGGCCAGACGCCGATCAAGGAAGACACCCAGGCCAAGCTGGCGTTGACCGGCATCACCGGCACCTCGATCATCCAACTCAGCGGTGGCACCCCGCAAAGCCCCGAACTCAAAGGCAAGAACGGCAACCTGCCGCAGATCACCGCCTCGCCATCGCCCATTGCCCGGCTGCTCAATAACAGCAACGACCTGATGACCAGCATCAACTTGCTGCTGCATAACGCCAACCGCATGTTCTCGCCCGATAACGTCGACCGCTTGAGCAGCACCCTGGCACACCTGGAGCAGACCACCGGGGCCATCGCCGAGCAGCGCGGTGATATCAAGGTGGTGATGCAGCAGTTGGCCCAGGTCAGCAAACAGGCCGGCGCCACGCTGGAGCAGACCACTGCGCTGATGCGCAACGCCAATGGCCTGCTCAACGACCAGGGCAAGCAGATGTTCGGCAGCGCCGAAGGGGCCATGCGCTCCCTGGAGCAAAGCACCGCGACCATCAACCGCTTGTTGGACGACAACAAGGATTCCCTGAACAGCGGCATGCAGGGCCTCAACGAACTGGCGCCTGCCGTACGCGAGCTGCGCGATACCCTGGGCTCCTTGCGCGCCATCTCCCGTCGCCTGGAAGCCAACCCCAGCGGCTACCTGCTGGGCAGTGACAAGAACAAGGAGTTCACGCCATGAAGCGTGCTTATAAAATGATCGTTCCGGTGGCCCTGGCGCTGGTCAGTGCCTGCTCGATCCTGCCCAAGGCCGACCCTTCCAACGTCTATCGCCTGCCCACCGCCCAAGTGACGGCCCACGGCAACCCGGTAGCCTGGTCGTTGCGCCTGGCCAAACCGCAAGCCAGCGAATTCCTCGACAGCCCGCGCATTGCCGTGGTGCCTCAGGGCGATTTGATCAGCAGCTATGCCCAGTCCCGCTGGAGCGATCCAGCGCCGGTGCTGTTGCGCAACCGCCTGCTGGACGGCTTCCAGCGCGATGGCCGGGTGGCCTTGTTGAGCACTGATGACACCAATCTACAGGCGGACCTGGAACTGGGCGGGCAGTTGCAGGCCTTCCAGAGCGAGTACCGCGGCAGTGCGGTGGAGGTGGTGATCCGGCTGGATGCGCGATTGGTGCGCGGCAGTGACCAACGGATCGTGGCTGCCAAGCGTTTTGAAGTGCGCCAGCCGGTGAGTGATACCCAAGTGCCAGTGGTGGTGGCCGGGTTTGGTACGGCCGGAGATCAGTTGAACAAGCAGGTGGTGGATTGGGTGGTGACGCAGGGCAATACAGTACCTAAACGCTGAGGGCCTCATCGCAGGCAAGCCAGCTCCCACATTTGATGTGTTCACAAATCAAAATGTGGGAGCTGGCTTGCCTGCGATAGCGGCCTGAAGCTTAGCCAAAGAACCAGTAGCAAACGGCAATCGCCGCCACCACGCCAGCAAACTCCGCCAGCAGCGCACACCCCACCGCATGCCGCGCGCGCTGGATGCCCACCGAGCCAAAGTACACCGCCAGTACATAGAAGGTGGTCTCGGTACTGCCCTGAATCGTCGCCGCCACCAGTGCCGGGAAGCTGTCCACGCCTTGGGTCTGCATGGTCTCGATCAGCATCGCCCGCGCCGCACTGCCGGAGAACGGCTTGACCATTGCCGTGGGCAAGGCGTCGACAAAGCGCGTGTCCAGGCCGGTCCAGGCCACCAGGTGGCGAATGCCTTCCAGGCCAAACTCCAGCGCCCCGGAAGCGCGCAGCACGCCGACCGCACACAACATCGCCACCAGATACGGCAGCAGGTTCTTGGCGACGTCAAAGCCCTCTTTGGCGCCTTCGACAAACGCCTCGTAGACCTTGACCTTGCGCAACGCGCCAATCAGCAGGAACAGCATGATCAGGCCAAACAGCGTGAGGTTGCCAAGGATCGAGGACAGGCCCGCCAGGGCCGTGGCCGACATCGTCGCCAGCAAGGCCATGAAGCCGCCCAGTACCAGCGCGCCCGGGATCAGGTACGCCAGCACCACCGGGTCCCACAAGCGCAGGCGCTGCATCAGCGCCACCGACAGCAGGCCCACCAGGGTCGAGGCGCTGGTGGCCAGCAGGATTGGCAGGAACACCAAGGTCGGGTCCGGCGCGCCTTGCTGGGCGCGGTACATAAAGATCGTCACCGGCAACAGGGTCAGGGAGGACGCGTTAAGCACCAGGAACAGGATCTGCGCGTTGGTTGCGGTGTTGGGGATCGGGTTGAGCTCTTGCAGCGCCTTCATGGCCTTGAGGCCGATCGGCGTGGCCGCGTTATCCAGGCCCAGGCCGTTGGCGGCGAAGTTGAGGGTGATCAAGCCGATGGCCGGGTGACCGGCCGGGACTTCCGGCATCAAGCGCAGGAACAGCGGGCCCAGGGCCTTGGCCAGCCACTCGACGATCCCAGCCTTTTCGGCGATGCGCAGGAAGCCCAGCCACAATGTCAGGGTACCGAACAGCAGTACCATCACCTCCACCGACAGCTTGGCCATGGCGAAGATACTCTCCACCATCGCCGCAAAGATCCCGGCGTTTCCACCCACCAGCCATTGCACCAGCGCCGATACCATTGCCACGACAAAGAAGCCAAGCCACAGGCCATTGAGCATCAGTCACACCCCTTTAAATATGTGGCGAATGATAGCGGGGCTGGCAGAAACGACAAACCCCGGATTTACCGGGGTTTGTGCGATTCAAGCGGCGATCAGCCCTGGCTGGTCTCGCCAGCCGGCAGCGCGGTCTTGGTCCGCCAGTGTGGCAGGGAGTTCCAGTAGCGCTCGCCCTTGGCATCGTCGTACATGCCTTCCCAGCGCGAGATGACCAGCACGGCCAGGGCATTGCCGATCACGTTCAGGGCGGTACGCGCCATGTCCATGATGCGGTCGACGCCGGCGATGAACGCCAGGCCTTCCAATGGGATGCCCACGCTGCCCAGGGTTGCCAGCAGTACCACGAAGGACACGCCCGGTACACCGGCGATACCTTTGGAGGTGACCATCAGGGTCAGTACCAGCATCAGTTGCTGGCCAACCGACAGATCGATGCCATACAGCTGGGCAATAAAGATCGCCGCGATGCTCTGGTACAGGGTCGAACCGTCGAGGTTGAACGAATAACCGGTTGGCACCACGAAGCTGCAGATGGCTTTCGGTGCGCCGTAGGCTTCCATCTTCTCGATCACGCGCGGCAGCACGGTCTCGGAGCTGGCGGTGGAGTAGGCCAGTACCAGCTCATCCTTGAAGATGCGCATCAGCTTGATCACCGAGAAGCCAAACAGGCGGGCGATCAGGCCAAGAATCACGAAAGCGAAGAACAGGATGGCGACGTAGACCAGGATCACCAGCTTGGCCAGAGGCAGCAGCGAGGCGAAGCCGAAGTTGGCCACGGTCACCGCGATCAGGGCAAATACACCGATAGGGGCGTATTTCATGATCATGTGGGTGACTTTGAACATGCTCTCGGAAACGCCCTGGAACATGGTGACCAGGGGTTCGCGCAAGTCTGGCTTGAGGCTCGACAAGCCCAGGCCGAACAACACGGAGAAGAAGATGATCGGCAGCATCTCGCCACGAGCAACAGCGGCAAAGATGTTCGATGGGATCAGGTTGAGGATGGTCTCGATGAACGCATGCTCATGCTGCACCTCGGCGGCGGTCGCCTGGTACTTGGAGATGTCCACCGTACCCAGGGTGCTCATGTCGATGCCGGCACCCGGGTGGAACAGGTTGGCCAACAGCAGGCCGACCACAATCGCAATGGTAGTGACCACTTCGAAGTAAACGATGGTCTTTACGCCGATCCGACCGAGCTTTTTCGCGTCCCCTACACCGGCGATTCCGACAATCAGCGACGAAATCACGATCGGGATCACGATCATCTTGATCAGGCGGATAAAGATATCGCCCGCCGGCTGCAACACGTTGCTGATCCACCAGGCTTTTTCGGCGCTGAAGTGGTTGAGTACAGCACCGATTGCAATCCCTAGCACCAGACCGATGAGGATCTGCCAGGCGAGGCTTAGTTTTGCCTTCTTCATGTCATTACCCTTGTTTCAAGTGGACTCAGGCAGATGCGCCAGCTGGAACGCCCGGAAGCGAAAAAGTGTGAGCATCAGCCTCCGTAGAAGGTCACCGCAGTTGGCCGATATGGCTTACTGGCAAGCGAAAAAAGGCGCAACTATTCCCATGCGGGGGGGCATAGTCTAATGCCGTAAACGCCTACCCCATGCCGAATCGGCATGAGTTTTTGCAAATAAAACTGTCTGTTTGGTCAGTTCGAATGCGACATTTTGTCAGGCATACATGCCGTTAACCGGCCATTTCAGGCTCGCCTAGGGACGTTAGGCTTTTTTGTCGGCTGGAAAAAACTCGTGCAAATTCCTACGCATACCATCGAAAAACACGTCTGGCCGAAGACAAACTTTCTCGATAGATGGTCGCGATGTAACACCGCGAAACGGTTATGTTGAAGCAGAAGGGAATTTTGCAGCTATAGGCGGCATAAGCGCCTAGTGATGACTATCAAGCTCGCCGCAAGTCCGTCAGGCCATAACTGCCTGCGGACTTGCGTCGCAGCTTTTCTCCTGACCCGGCCCTTGCGCAGGCACTCCCTGTACCCGTAGGTCACGCCGATCCACCTTGATCAGAGCAACCCGGCCCCCTGGTCATGCACCGTCATCAGGCGGCGGTGCAAACGGAAACAGGCAGTTGGCCTGGTTCCATGTTGGCGAGGCCCGCAGAGGGGCCTAGTACCAATTCGGATCTTTCTTCAGTTGCTCCATCAGCAACTTCTGCATGCCTTCATCGGGCTTACCGATGAAGCGATAGTCCGCATGCCGTGTTGGCGACTTGTCCGCCGGAAGCCCGGCAGGAACTTCGACCAACATCGCGTAGGCATCGTCCTTATCCATGCTGAACGCGACGATCAGACGTTTATTAAGGCAGGTGTCGGCCGTTTCACACAGCGGCCCTACCAAATACCCGTCACCGTCTTCCGTTACTGCGTTCATTTGCTCAGACGTGCCCGACAGGTTGATCACCCATTCAGGCAGACGCTCTTCCTTCTTGACCACGCCCTGCCAGGTTTCGCGATACTGCGGATCGGCGTTGAGCAGCTCATTGGCCCGCGCCTGGCCGTCATTGGCGGCCATGGCCAAGCCACTGCCGCCCAACAGCAGGGCGGCAGCAAGGGTTTTGAAAGACATGTTGGCCATGTTCAGCCTCGACCGCGGCGGCCAAAGAAGAAGGAAGCGATGAACATCACCAGGAAAACGACAAAGAGAATCTTGGCGATACCCGTAGCGGTGCCCGCGATACCACCGAAGCCCAGGACTGCAGCCACAATGGCAATGATCAGGAATGTGATTGCCCAACTCAACATGGTGATTCTCCTTATGCGTCTATAGAAGTGACTGCTGTGTAGCCATCCTGTCGCACCCAACGGGGCGCCAGGTTCGTGCCTAGAACACCCAGCGTTCCTCGATCGGTTCGTCGTACAGGGCGATGTCCTGTTCAACCGCCATCATGCGTGGAGCGGTGACTTCAGCGCTGCTGCTGCCAACGGAACGGAAATGGGTCTGCGTCATGGGTGCGCGCTCGAACTGCGGGGCGGACTGCTGGCTCTGCTGCCAATGTTGCAATTGCTGACCACCGATCAAGGTCACCATCAAGGCGAGGCTGGCGAACAGCCCCTGTTGAAGGCGCAGTGGCGATACACGCAATGGCTTGAGGCTTTGGCGAGTCATCCTGAATATCTCCCGCATGTTGTTTTGTTCGTTATCACGCTTGTAGGAGAGGTATTGCAGAGTGCATGCCAGTTTTTTAATCAGATAAAAATCAATAAAATCAGGCACTTGCAATATTGATCGGTTTCTTCCCAGCAGCATCCTGCACGATGCGCCTATCCTCACCGTGCGAAATGCACGATGGTCAGTGGTCGGTTCAAGGGATCAGAGCGGGCTGTAGGACTGCCGAAGGGTCAAGAAGGGTGAAAAACACGCTGCCTAGGCATGTAAGTAGGAATGGTCTCAGATAGCTGCGCGATTGGGCTTTGAATCAATCAGAATAAACCATGCAACTTGCCCGATTATTCCGGGACTAACCAAGATCAATCATTTTTACTTAAGGAGCGCGGGACAGATGGAATCAGCCAAGGAACTTCAAGGCCGCATTCTTTTAGTGGACGACGAGTCCGCAATCCTCCGCACCTTCCGTTACTGCCTGGAAGATGAAGGCTATACCGTGGCCACCGCCAACAGCGCGGCCCAAGCCGATGCCCTGCTGCAACGCCAGGTCTTCGACCTGTGCTTCCTGGACCTGCGCCTGGGCGAGGACAACGGTCTGGATGTACTGGCGCAGATGCGTATCCAGGCGCCCTGGATGCGCGTAGTGATCGTCACCGCTCATTCGGCCGTGGATACGGCCGTGGATGCGATCCAGGCAGGCGCGGCCGATTACCTGGTCAAGCCTTGCAGCCCGGACCAACTGCGCCTGGCCACCGCCAAGCAGCTCGAGGTGCGTCAGTTGTCGGCACGCCTGGAAGCGCTGGAAGGCGAAGTGCGCCAGCCCAAGGATGGCCTCGACTCCCATAGCCCGTCGATGATGGTGGTGCTGGAGACCGCCCGCCAAGTGGCCGGCACCGACGCCAATATCCTGATCCTCGGCGAGTCCGGCACCGGTAAAGGTGAGCTGGCCCGGGCTATCCACGGCTGGAGCAAAAGGGCGAAGAAGTCCTGCGTCACCATCAACTGCCCGTCCCTGACCGCCGAACTGATGGAAAGCGAGCTGTTCGGCCACAGCCGAGGGGCCTTTACCGGCGCCAGCGAAAGCACCCTGGGCCGGGTCAACCAGGCCGACGGCGGCACGCTGTTTCTCGACGAAATCGGCGACTTTCCCCTGACATTGCAACCCAAGTTGCTGCGTTTCATTCAGGACAAGGAATATGAGCGGGTCGGCGACCCGGTCACCCGCCGCGCCGATGTACGTATCCTGGCGGCGACCAACCTGAACCTGGAAGACATGGTGCGCGACGGGCGTTTTCGCGAAGACTTGCTGTATCGCCTCAACGTCATCACGCTGCACCTGCCACCCCTGCGTGAACGCAGCGAAGATATCCTCGCCCTCGCCGACCGCTTCCTCGCGCGCTTCGTCAAAGAGTACGCGCGGCCAGCTCGCGGCTTCAGCGACGAGGCCCGCGAAGCACTGCTGAACTACCGTTGGCCGGGCAATATCCGCGAACTGCGCAACGTGGTGGAGCGCGCGAGCATCATCTGTGCCCAGGAGAAGGTCGAAATCAGCCATCTGGGTATGGCCGAGCAGCCGACCAATAATGCACCGCGCATCGGTGCGGCGCTGAGCCTGGATGAGCTGGAAAAGGCCCATATCGGCGCCGTCCTGGCCACCAGCGACACCCTGGACCAGGCAGCCAAGACCCTGGGCATCGATGCGTCGACGCTGTATCGCAAACGCAAGCAATACAACCTGTGAGCTGTACCTTATGAAGCTGGCGATGAAACTGCGCACGCGGCTGTTCCTGAGCATTTCTGCGCTGATCACCGTGGCGCTGCTCGGGTTGCTGCTGGGGCTGGTGAGTGTCATGCAAATGGCCAAGACCCAGGAATCCCTGATCCGCAGCAACTTCATCACCCTGGATCTGGGGCTCAAGCTGCGCCAGAGCCTGGGTGACCAACTGATTCTGATGCTTCACGACACCCCAGACCCGGTGGCGCTGAACAAGGCCAAGCAGCAATACTTCAAGCTGTTGGACGAGGGCGTCGCCCACGAAATGAGTGTCGCCAGGGTCGGCGGTTTCTCTCAAGCCAAGGCCGATTACCTGACGTTCCTTGAAGCGTTCGAAGAAAACGAAAGTACGCCGCCGTCCCTGCGCAATAACGAAAAACTCACCACCAGCTTCAACGTCTTGCGCAATGGCCTGATCAGCGAACATAAAAGAGCACTGGAAAACATCAACGACACCGAAAGCCAGTCTCGCGAACGCGCCCTGTGGATTGCCGGGCTGCTCGGGCTGGTGGGCCTCGCGGTGCTGATCATCGGCTTCATCACCGCCCATGGCATTGCCCGGCGCTTTGGCGGGCCCATCGAAGCCCTGGCCAAGGCAGCCGATAAAATCGGCCAGGGAAATTTTGATGTCACCTTGCCGATTTCTTCGGCGGCTGAAATGAACCAACTGACCCGACGCTTCGGCATCATGGCCGAAGCCCTGCGTCAGCATCAGGCAACCAATGTCGACGAATTGCTCGCTGGCCAGCAACGCCTGCAGGCTGTACTCGACAGCATCGACGACGGTTTGCTGATGATCGACCGCCAAGGGCGCCTGGAGCATCTCAACCCGGTCGCCCAGCGCCAGTTGGGTTGGGACGAGAGTCGCTTGGGGCAGGGCCTGGGTGAAGCGTTGCAACGGCCGGAACTGGATGAGCAACTGCACCTGGTGCTGCGTGGCGGCAACCTGGAACACGCACCTGACGACCTGGAAGTGGAAGTCGAGGGTGAATCACGCCTGTTGACCTACAGCATGACGCCCGTCAGCCACCACCAAGGGCATATTCTCGGCGCCGTGATGGTGTTGCATGACGTTACCGAACAACGGGCCTTCGAACGGGTGCGCAGCGAATTTGTGCTGCGTGCTTCCCATGAGTTGCGTACGCCAGTCACCGGTATGCACATGGCGTTCGGCCTGTTCCAGGAACGGGCGAAATTCCCTCCTGAGTCTCGCGAAGCCGACCTGTTGAATACGGTCAACGAAGAAATGCAGCGCCTGATGCAGTTGATCAACGACCTACTCAACTTTTCCCGCTACCAGAACGGCCTGCAAAAACTCACCCTGGCGCCTTGCGACATCAATGATCTGCTTGAACATGCCCGTGCGCGCTTTGCTGAACTGGCGAATGCGCAAAACATCGACCTGCTGGTAGAAGCGCAAGCGCAACTGCCCAGGTTGCATGCCGACCAAGCGCAATTGGAGCGGGTCCTGGACAACCTGCTCGGCAATGCCCTGCGCCATACCAGCGAAGGCGGGCAGATTCGCCTGCAGGCGCGGCGCCATGGCGAACGGCTGATCATCAGCGTCGAAGACAACGGCGAAGGCATCGCCTACGGCCAGCAGGGTCGGATTTTCGAGCCTTTTGTCCAGGTAGGCCGCAAGAAAGGCGGCGCCGGCCTGGGGCTGGCGCTGTGCAAGGAGATCGTGCAGTTGCACGGTGGCCGCATGGGAGTCTATTCCCGGCCGGGGCAGGGTACGCAGTTCTATATGGCGTTACCGCTGTAACTCGTGGCAAGCGGGCTTGCCCTGCGCGGCGGCGCCAACAAGGTCGGTGCTTTTTTCAGGCTAACCGAGTGGCAGGTTTGGGGCTGCTGCGCAGCCCAACGGGGGACTAGCCCCCTCGCCACATTTACCTTGCCGGCAGTGGTCAAAGCACCTCTTGTGGCGAGCGGGCTTGCCCCGCGCTGGGCCGCGCAGCGGCCCCAATAAGGTCGGTGAGTTTTTCAGATAAACCGAGTGGCAGGTTTAGGGCTGCTACGCAGCCCAGCTGGGGACTAGCCCCCTAGCCACTAACCCCACTTAGCGGTGGTTCAACACCCGCAGGATCGCTGCGCTTTGCGCATCCGGCGTGCCGTCGTACAGGGCCGGCCGGAAGCGCATCTGGAACGCGGCCAGCACACGCCGAGTCGCCACATCCAGCTCGCCGGTCTGCGGCGTGGAATACCCCAGGCGTGCCAACTCTTCCTGGAACCAGGTAATGCTTGGCAGTTGCCTGGCGTACTCGGCCTGATACCGCACGACCGCCTGGGCCTCGGGCCAGATCCCCAAGCCTTCATCCGCCAGGCGCTTCCACGGGAACAAGGGGCCCGGATCAAGTTTGCGACCGGGGGCGATATCGCTATGCCCAATAATGAACTTAGGGTTGATCCGGTTGCGCTGGCTGATGTCCTTGAGCAAGGTCACCAGGGACTGGACCTGCGCTTCGGAGTAGGGATACCAGACGCGCCCGGTGGGCGTATCGCGGTAGCCCGGGTTGACGATCTCGATACCAATGGAGCTGGAGTTGAGCCAGGTACGCCCCATCCATTCACTTTCCCCGGCATGCCAGGAGCGCTTGTCTTCATCCACCAGTTTATAGATGGTCGCACGGGCGTCGTCGCCAATCAGGTAGTGGCTGCTGACCTGGCCTTTGGTCAATAGCGCCAGCGAACCTTGAAGGTTGGTCGCGGTGTAGTGCAGCACGACGAACTGGATACGATTATCGAAGTTCACCGAAGGGTGGGTGGTATCCAGGCGCGGGCCACTCGCACAGCCGGCGAGGGTGAGGGACAGAAGAGCAGCAACGAGAAATTTCATGGCAACAGACAGTACGCTAATAACGATAATGCAACAGTGTAACGTACCGTTTGCCGTTCCGCGGCAGGCTTACAAAATGGAACAACTTTTCAGGCCGCCTGCACCTGATTGCGTCCCGCCGCCTTGGCCCGATACAAGGCTTCGTCTGCACGCTTGAGTGCCAGGTCGCTACGCTCGCCCGGCTGAAACTGCGCCATGCCGATGGACATGGTGATGGTCACCCGCTCGCCCTTGAAGTGAAACGGGCACGCCTCGATCGCTGCCCGCAGGCGCTCGCCCAGTTCCAGCGCATCGCCCAGCGCCGAATCCGGCATCAGCAGGACAAACTCCTCACCGCCAAACCGCGCGATGAAGTCCGTCGGCCGCAGGCGTTTGTTCAACACATTGGCGATGATCTTCAACACCTTGTCGCCCGCCAAATGGCCGTAGCTGTCGTTGATGCGCTTGAAGTGGTCAAGGTCCAGCATCGCCAGTGACAGACTGTTGCCCTGTTGATGCCAGGTATTGACCTCGTACTCCAGGCGTTCGCTCCAGGCCGCACGATTGGGCAAGCCGGTGAGCGGATCGATCAGCGCTTTCTGGCGCTGGACCTCGAGATGATCACGATAACCCTGGGCCTCCTGCTCCATGCTCGCCACGCGCTCGGCCAAGCCCTGCAGCCGTGCGGCCACTTCATGTTCGCGCTGGTCACGCTGCTTTTGATGCTCGTCCATGGCGCCCAGCAGCCCCTCAAGATGACTCTCCAACACTTGCTTGAGGTCATCGAGGTCAGCCGCTTCCTGGACACTGCTTTGCAAGCCATCCATCTGCTCACGGATTTGCGTATCCATCTCGCGCGCGGCGCTGCGGCTGTCGGCGTGCCCGTCGCTGGCCGCTTGCAGATTGCTCTGGAAGGCCTCCAGCCGCTCGTTGAGACGCTTGAGGTAGGCCTCGAATTCATGCTGGCCGCTATCGGTAATAGCCAGCATCAATACCGCCAGGTCATCGAGGATCGGCAGCAGTTCGTACCAGTTCAACCCATGGGCCAGGCGTTCGCGCATGGCTTCGGCCTGGGGTCGATGGTGCTCGGGCAGGTCGAGGTCGCCCAACAGGCCGAGCAGGGTGTCTTCGATATGCTTGGCGACGGAACTGTAGGATGGCTCAGGCGAGTCGGGCAGGGCGTACAGCACCTCGCCATCCATCGCGTCAGGGTCAACCTCTGCCGATTCATCCTCCAGCACCGGCGGCAACGACAGGCTGCCGATCGCCGTCGGTTGCGGCGCCTCTGGCAGGGCCTGGGGCGCCGCAACCACTGCAAGCGCAGGTTCAGGCGGCGGGGCGAGAATGACTTCGGCGGGCTGGCGCGGCTCCAGTGTTTCCACTACCGCGGCAGGCATCTCAACGGGCAATAACCGGGTCGCAGCAGCCTGCGGCGGTGCTGCCACGCGCTCCTCGATATCAATCTCGGGCGCAACGGTCAGCGCCGCAGACGCAGCCTCCGGCACTGGCTGCTGCGGTGCCTGTGCTTGAGGTGCAAAAGCACGCAGCGCCTGTGCCAGCTCGGGCGCATCCTCAACGGCCTGGGCGGCCGGACTGGTTTCTACCGCAGGGGCTGGCCGGGAGACCGGGGGAACAGCAGGCTCAACCGGCGCTACCTCCGTACCCACCTCCTTGCCACCAAACAGGCGCTGCAACAGGCCTGGCCGAGCAGGTTCGTCATCCGACTCAAGATTGCTCAGGGCCTGCCCTTGAAGCCCGCTCAACTCACTGAGCAGCAGGGGGATTTCCCGCGCCTGGCCGACGCGGCTGTCCAACTGCTTGGCGAAACTCTTCAGCGGGCGGCTGACTTCCCGCGGCAAGGGCAGCGCCTGCAGTTGCGCAACCAGCGCGGTCAGCGCCGTACTGATCTGATCAACCCGCGTTTCACGGCGCTGCTCGGAGTCCAGTACGGCCTTTTCCAGGCGTGGCAACAGGGCGGCGAGCGCGGCGTCCATGTCATCGCTGCGCACCACATCGCGCATCTCTTTCATACACTGGTCGACCGCCCGGTCCGTGCCTTCGGCCGCCAGCGTGCTGCGCACCAGCCCACGGCGCAGCAAGTCGAGGCGCGCAGCCCAACGGCGTTCGAGCTTTTCTTGTTGCTCGATGCTTAACAGGTATTTCTCTTTCCAGCGCTGGGCTTCGTCGCTCATGCAAGGGATCCGCGAGGGCCGGGGCTCAACGCGGGTAATGCATCAGCCGTGAGCGAACCCGGCAGACGAATCTCTACCGCGACCGGCAGGTGATCGGAAATGGGCTGGGCCAGTACCTGCACGCTTTCCAGGGTCAAGGTCGGGCTTAACAGGATGTGGTCAAGACAACGTTGCGGGCGCCAGCTGGGGAAAGTGGCTTCGACCTGTGGCGCCAGCAGCCCGAGGTCGCGCAACGGAGAATTCTCCAACAGGTCACTGGCGTGGGTGTTCATGTCCCCCATCAGCACCTGGTGTTTGTAATCGCCAATCAGCTCACGGATATAGGCCAACTGCATGGTCCGGGTACGCGCCCCCAGCGCCAGGTGCATCATGACCACCACGAGCGCCTCGGGCCCTTCGCCAAAACGCACGAGAATTGCCCCACGCCCTTTTGGGCCGGGCAGCGGGTGATCCTCGATCGCCCACGGCTTCAAGCGGCTGAGCACACCATTGCTGTGCTGGCCCAAACGACCGAGGTTGCGATTGAGTTGCTGGTACCAGTAGGGGAATGCACCGAGCTGGGCCAGATGCTCGACCTGATTGATGTAGCCCGAACGCAGGCTGCCGCCATCGGCCTCCTGCAGCGCCACCAGGTCGAAGTCGCCGAGCAGGTCGCCAATCTTTTGCAGATTGCCGGCCCGCCCCGTGTGGGGCAGCAAATGCTGCCAGCCACGGGTCAGGTAATGACGGTACTTCTCGGTGCTGATGCCAACCTGGATATTGAAGCTCAGCAAGCGCAGCCGGCTGTCCGCCGGCAGGCCGGTGGACGGGAGATGGTGTTCGTTGACCTGCGGATCATGCAGGCCAACGACGCGTTCTGTACCCCAGCGACGCATGGCGAGCCCCTTACTTGGCTGCGCGCTCTTTGGCGATCAACTGGTCAGCGACGTTGAGGGACGCTTCAGGACCACCGGTGGAGCCGATGTCAAAGCGGTATTTGCCGTTGACGATCAGGGTTGGAACGCCTTGCACGCCGTATTTCTGTGCGAGTTCCTTGGCCTTCGTGATCTGGCCCTTGATGGCAAAGGAGTTGAAGGTGGCGAGGAACTTGTCCTTGTCTACGCCCTGGGTGGCGAGGAAGTCGGCCATTTCGTCAGGTTTGGTCAGGCGCTTGCCTTGTTTCTGGATCGCTTCGAATACCGCGCTGTGGACCTTATGCTCCACACCCATGGCTTCCAGGGCCAGGAACATCTGGCCGTGGGCGTCCCAAGGACCGCCGAACATGGCTGGGATACGCTTGAAGTTCACATCCGACGGCAGCTTCTCGGCCCAGGGATTGATGGTTGGCTCAAAGGAATAGCAATGCGGGCAGCCATACCAGAACAGCTCTACGACTTCGATCTTGCCCGGCACGGAAACCGGTACCGGATTGGCCAATTCAACATAGGTCTTACCCGCTTCAAGCGGCACGTCGGCGGCTTGGGCGGTCATGCCGAACAGGCTGGCAGTGACGAGAGCGGCGCTGAGGATCAGATTACGCATGCTTTACTCCTGGACAAATAAAGTCGCCTCGCGCGACCTTTTTTATGACAGGTCTACACGGGCATGAGTTCGTTAGTGTAACGGTAGCGACCACAAAAAAGGGCGGCCTAAGCCACCCTTTTTATGCTTGCATCGACAGATTAATCGAGCGTTAACGTTGCCCAGGCAACGTCAGGCCATCCGCGCCTTACTTATGCAGGCCCTGGATGTAGCTGGATACCGCAGCAATGTCTTCGTCGCTCAGTTTGCGGGCGATGGTGCGCATGGTCATGGCATCGCCATCGTTGCTTCGACCGACTTTAGGGTCTTCCTTGCGGAAATCCGTCAGTTGCTTGGCAATGTACTGGGCGTGCTGGCCACCCAGGTGCGGGAAGCCCGCTGCAGCGTTACCCGAACCATCCGGGGAGTGGCAGCCGGTACAGGCAGGCAGGCCTTTTTCCAGGTTGCCGCCACGGAAGATTGCTTCGCCGCGCTCGACCAACGCTTTATCGGCAGCCCCCACGCTGCCGGTCTGGCTGGCGAAATATGCGGCGATATCATCCAGATCCTGATCGGTGAGGTTGGTCAGCATGCCGGTCATTTCCAATACCGTTCGCTTGCCATCCTTGATGTCGTGCATCTGCTTGGTCAGGTAACGCTCACCCTGGCCCGCCAGTTTTGGGAAGTTGGGTGCCGGGCTGTTGCCGTCCGGTCCATGGCAGGCACCACATACGGCGGCCTTTGTCTGGCCAGCAGTAGCGTCACCTGCAGCATGGGCAACACCAGTGATGCCCAAGGTCAACAGCAGACTCACGATCAATTTGTTCATCAGCTAATCCAATTACGGCTAAAGGTTATAGAGTTATGAACCGGGTCTACTCGCTCATCAAAATAATGATGGCCTGGTAATCCTCGGCACGGCATTCCATGCACAAACCACGCGGCGGCATCGCCTTGAAACCCTGGGTCACGTGCTGCACCAGCGTATCCATGCCTTGCGCCAGTCTCGGCGCCCAGGCTGCCTGGTCACCCCGCTTGGGGGCCGTTGGCAGCTGTCCGGCATGGCAAGCCGCGCAAACGCGGTTGTACATAGCTTCCGGATCCTGTGTAGCCTGCGCACTGTAAAGTGGTACCAGGACACCGACAGCTAGCAGCCACTTGGTCATACGTCGACCTTTTCAGGGTTTGGAAGCGTTATGCGTTCTAATGCGCAATAAAGGTCTATCGCTCCCGTGAACTTCATCCTTCGCTGGGACAAAGCACACACAAAATCTGCGGCATTATATACTGGCGCTACTGAAACGGGAACGACACTACTTGCCGCACCCATTCCCGGCACCGCCCACATCGGAAATCCCATGCAACTCAAGAACCCCATCCTCGGTCTGTGCCAACAGTCCACCTTCATGCTCAGCGCCGCCAAAGTCGACCAATGCCCCGACGACGAAGGCTTTGAAGTGGCCTTCGCCGGGCGCTCCAACGCTGGCAAGTCCAGCGCACTCAACACCCTGACCCATGCCAGCCTGGCTCGTACCTCGAAAACCCCAGGTCGCACACAGCTCCTCAACTTCTTCAAGCTAGACGATGATCGGCGTCTGGTCGACCTGCCGGGCTACGGTTACGCGAAAGTACCTATCCCACTGAAGCTGCACTGGCAGCGTCACCTGGAAGCCTACCTGGGTGGCCGCGAAAGCCTGAAAGGTCTGATCCTGATGATGGACATCCGTCATCCAATGACCGATTTCGACCTGCTGATGCTCGATTGGGCGGTTGCCAGCGGCATGCCGATGCACATTTTGCTGACCAAGGCCGACAAGCTGACCTACGGCGCCGCCAAGAACACCTTGCTCAAAGTGCAGGCCGAAATCCGTAAGGGTTGGGGTGATGCGATCACGATCCAGCTGTTCTCGGCGCCCAAGCGCATGGGCCTGGAAGACGCCTATACCGTACTGGCAGGCTGGATGGAATTGGCCGACAAGGGCACAGAAATCGCCGAGTGACTTTGTTGCGGGCAAAAAAAATCCCGAACTTCGTATGGGGAGGGGAAGTTCGGGATCTAAGTACTCCGGACCGCTAGGGCGGGGTCCAGATATCTGCCAACACTTAACACAACATAGGAGCATTGAAGGGCTTCACCACCCATTCAGTAACTCTGAGTGACTTTTCATGGGTTAAGTTCCGGTGCCCGGAAAAACTATTGGAAATAACTGTCGGCAGTTTCCGATCTATAGGCGTCGCTGCGACTTGATGCCGCAGCAACGCCCTGTGATCAGTGGGCTTCGTCCCAGTTGTTACCCACTCCAACCTCAACCAGCAGCGGCACATCCAGTTTCGCAGCACCACTCATGTGCTCACGAATCTTCTCGCTGACTTCGGCCACCAGGTCTTCACGGACCTCGACCACCAATTCATCGTGCACCTGCAGGATGACCTTGGCATCCAGCCCCGACTCCGTCAGCCAGTTATCAACCTTGACCATCGCTTTCTTGATGATATCGGCGGCCGTACCCTGCATCGGCGCGTTGATCGCGGTACGTTCGGCGCCCGCGCGCTCCTGGGGTTTGTTGGAGTGGATGTCCGGCAGGTACAGCCGGCGCCCGAACAGGGTTTCCACGTACCCCTGATCGGAAGCCTGGGCGCGGGTGCGCTCCATATACTCGCGTACGCCTGGGTAGCGGGCGAAGTACACATCGATATAAGCCTTGGCGGTCTTGGTATCGACACCGATATCCTTGCCCAGCTTCTGCGCGCCCATACCGTAGATCAGGCCGAAGTTGATCGCCTTGGCGCTGCGGCGCTGATCGGACGTGACCTTGCCCAACTCGACCTTGAACACCTCGGCCGCCGTGGCCGTGTGCACATCGAGGTTGTCGCGGAACGCGTTCAGCAAGCCCTCGTCCTTGGACAAGTGCGCCATGATCCGCAGTTCGATCTGCGAATAGTCCGCCGCCAGCAACTTGTAGCCCTTGGGCGCGACGAATGCCTGGCGGATCCGCCGGCCTTCGGCGGTGCGCACCGGGATGTTCTGCAGGTTCGGATCACTGGACGACAAGCGCCCGGTGGCCGCCACGGCCTGGTGGTAAGAGGTGTGGATCCTCCCGGTACGTGGGTTGATCTGCTCTGGCAAGCGGTCGGTGTAGGTGCTTTTGAGTTTGCTCATGCTGCGGTACTGCATCAGTACCTTAGGCAGTGGGAAGTCATCTTCAGCCAGCTTGGCCAAGACTTCCTCGGCGGTCGAGGCCTGGCCCTTGCCGGTTTTCTTCAATACCGGCAGCCCGAGTTTTTCGTAGAGGATCGCCCCCAACTGCTTGGGTGAACCGAGGTTGAACTCCTCTCCGGCGATCTCATACGCCTGGCGCTCCAGTTCCACCATCTTGTTACCCAGTTCAATGCTTTGCACGCCCAGCAGCGCGGCATCGACCAAGGCACCCTGGCGCTCAATCCGCGCCAGCACCGGCACCAACGGCATCTCGATATCCGTCAACACACTGGCCAGGCTCGGCAGCGCAGCGAGTTGTGCGTGCAATGCCAAGTGCAGGCGCAGTGTCACATCGGCATCTTCAGCCGCGTAGGGGCCTGCCTGTTCCAGGGGGATCTGGTCGAACGTGAGTTGCTTGGCGCCCTTGCCGGCAATGTCCTGGAAGCTGACGGTGTCATGCTCCAGGTACTTCTTGGCCAGGCTGTCCATGTCGTGACGGGTCGCGGTGGAGTTCAGCACATAGGATTCGAGCATGGTGTCGAAGGCGATGCCGCGCACGGTGATGCCGTGTGCCGGGTCGCCACCGATGGCGCAATTGGCCAGGATATTCATGTCGAACTTGGCGTGCTGGCCCACCTTGAGCTTTTGCGGGTCTTCCAGCAGCGGCTTCAAGGCCAGCAGTACCGTATCGCGGTCCAGTTGCTCGGGTACGCCGATGTAGGAATGGGTCAGCGGAATGTAGGCCGCTTCATTGGCCTGTACGGCAAACGAAACCCCTACCAGCTGCGCCTGCTGGGCATCGACGCCGGTGGTTTCGGTATCGAAGGCAATCAGCTTGGCGTCATTGAGCTTCTTCAGCCACACGTCAAAACGGGCCTGGTCGAGGATGGTTTCGTACTGCGCTTCGACCGGGGCCAGCGTCTTTGCGGCCTCAGGCTCAGCCGAAGGCTGCACCGGCGCTACGTCGGCAGCCGCTTTAAGCTCGACCCGCTTGGCATCGCGCTGAATCTCATCGATCCAGCTCTTGAACTCCAGCAGGGTGTACAGCTCCAGCAGCTTTTCACGATCAGGCTCGATCAAGTGCAAGTCTTCCAGGCCAACCTCCAGTGGCACGTCGACCTTGATGGTCGCCAACTGGTAGGACAGGAATGCCATCTCTTTGTGTTCTTCCAACTTGGCCGGCAGGGTCTTGGCCCCACGGATCGGCAAGGTCGGGACAATGTCGAGCTGCTCGTAAAGCTCTTTCAGGCCGCCGTTCACACCCACCAGCAAGCCCGAAGCAGTCTTAGGACCAATCCCCGGAACGCCAGGGATGTTGTCGGAGGAATCGCCCATCAGCGCCAGATAATCGATGATCTGCTCGGGAGCGACGCCGAATTTCTCCTTAACGCCGTCGATGTCCATCGCACTACCGGTCATGGTGTTGACCAAGGTAATGTGCCCATCGACCAATTGCGCCATGTCCTTGTCGCCGGTAGAGATCACCACCGGGCGGTCAGCGGCCGCGCTGCTGCGGGCCAGGGTGCCGATCACGTCGTCCGCTTCAACGCCTTCGACGCACAGCAGCGGGAAGCCCAGGGCAATTACGCTCTGGTGCAGCGGCTCGATCTGCACGCGCATGTCATCGGGCATGCTCGGGCGGTTGGCCTTGTATTCGGCGTACATGTCATCGCGAAATGTCCCACCCTTGGCGTCGAACACCACAGCGAACGGGCTGTCCGGGTACTGCTTGCGCAGGCTTTTGAGCATGTTCAGCACGCCCTTGACCGCACCAGTCGGCAGGCCTTTGGACGTGGTCAGCGGCGGCAGCGCGTGGAAGGCGCGGTACAGATATGAAGAACCGTCCACCAGGACGAGGGGGGCTTGGCTCATGAGCAGGATCAACCTTTTCGGCGGGTCAGGCGCTAGAATAGCCGGACCAATGACAACAAAGGGACAAGGTTATCATGCGCACATTCAATCGCCTGCTGTTGACCGGCTTGATTGCACTCGCTCCGATGGCTGCCATGGCGGCAGACGACGCTCCCTCGGGGGACCCGCAAGTCACCATTCGCACGGAAGGCGACAAGACCATCCAGGAATACCGCCAAAATGGCTTCCTGTATGCCATCAAGATTACCCCGAAAGACGCGCCCCCGTATTTCCTGGTGCGCGCGGACGGAACCGATGCAAACTTCATCCGCTCGGACCAGCCGGATATGCTGATCCCTTCATGGAAGATCTTCGAATGGAAATGATTTCTTAATTTCAATCGGCGCTGCGGCCCGTGGCGCCCGTAATGGCAGTTTTAACCATGTCTGTGTTCACCCCCCTGGCTCGGCCCGAGCTGGAAACCTTTCTCGCCCCTTATGGGCTCGGCCGCCTGCTCGATTTCCAGGGGATTGCCGCGGGTAGCGAAAACACCAACTTCTTTATCAGCCTGGAGCAGGGCGAATTTGTCCTGACCCTGGTTGAGCGCGGCCCCGTGGACGAAATGCCGTTCTTCATCGAACTGCTGGACGTACTCCACGACGCCGACCTGCCGGTGCCTTACGCCCTGCGCACCACCGACGGCGTGGCCCTGCGCGAATTGGCAGGCAAGCCGGCTCTGCTGCAACCGCGCCTTGCCGGCAAGCACATCAAGCACGCCAACGCTCAGCATTGCGTGCAAGTGGGTGAACTGCTCGCTCACCTGCACCTGGCCACCCAGGGCGACAAGGTGCTGGAGCGCAAGACCGATCGCGGGCTGGATTGGATGCTCGACGAAGGTGCGCAACTGATCTCGCACCTCGATGCTGAGCAACAGCGCCTGCTGCAAGCGGCCCTGGATGAAATCCAGCAGCACAAGGCACACATCCTCACGCTGCCCCGCGCCAACATTCACGCCGACCTGTTTCGCGACAACGCAATGTTCGAAGGCACCCACCTGACCGGGCTGATCGACTTCTACAACGCGTGCTCCGGCCCGATGCTGTACGACGTGGCGATTGCCCTGAATGACTGGTGCTCGGACGAAGCTGGGGTGATTGACGGCCACCGCGCCCGGGCGCTGCTGGGGGCCTACGCGGCATTGCGGCCGTTCAGCACTGGGGAAGCCGAACTGTGGCCGACGATGTTGCGCGTGGCCTGTGTGCGGTTCTGGCTGTCACGCCTGATTGCGGCCGAGACATTTGCCGGGCAGGACGTGTTGATTCACGACCCCGTGGAGTTCCAGCAACGGCTGGAGCAGCGCCAGCAGGTCACTCTCCAACTGCCGCTCGCCCTTTAACGCTTTACGCGATCAACATGTGTGGGCTTATGTGGGAGCGGGCTTGCCCGCGATAGCGGTGTATCAGGCGCTCATCAGGTGACTGACACGCCCTCATCGCGGCATAGGTATCTACACAACTTTCAGAAACTGACGAACTCTCCCGTGGCGAGCGGGCTTGCCCCGCGCTGGGCTGCGAAGCAGCCCCAAAAAGCTTGCCGCGTTTCTCCAGATAAACCGCGATGGCCGGGTTTAGGGCTGCTTTGCAGCCCAGCGCGGGGCAAGCCCGCTCGCCACAACTGCGCTATCTGCCTGGATTTAGGCGTTGCGGCAAAGTTGTGTAGATACTTATGCTCATCGCGGGCAAGCCCGCTCCCACAGGGGTTCTATGCCGCCTGTTACAGTGACTCCAGGCACCCTGCCAAATCATTGCCCAGCTTTTCCAGCAACTGTTCATAGCCTTGAGCGGTTGCCGGGGTGTAGCCGCCCAGGGCATCCAATTCCGCCAGTTTCACCGGCAGGCCTGCCACCAGGGTCTCGGCCAGGCGCGGGCGCAATGGCGGCTCGCTGAACACACAGGTCTTGCCCACTTCCTGCAAGCGCGTGCGCATCGCCGCCACATGCTGGGCGCCGGGTTGCACTTCGGCGGCCACGCTGAATACGCCGGTATGCTTGAGGCCATAGGCATCTTCAAAGTAGTCGAAGGCTTCGTGGAACACGAAGTAAGGCATGCCGGCGATACCCGCCAGGCGCGCCTTGAGGCGCACATCCAGGGCATCCCGGCGAGCGTTGAACCCCTGCAGGTTGCTCTGGTAGCGCGCCGCGTTGGCCGGATCGGCCGCGCTCAAGTCCGCCGCCATTTTTGTAGCAATCACCCGCGCATTGACCGGTGACAACCACAGGTGAGCATCCAGGCTTCCCGGACGATGATCGTGATCATGGTCGTCGGCTTTTTCGCCATGGGAGTGATTATCTTCGGCGAAATGACGCAGTTTGAGCCCCGGCAACTCCTGCACCGCGACTGTCGGCAAGCTGCGGCCCTTGAGCACCCGAGGCAGGAAGCCTTCCATGTCCGGCCCGATCCAGTACAGCAGATCCACCGATTGCACACGCCGTACGTCGGATGGTCGCAATGCATAGTTATGGGGCGAGGCTCCCGGCGGCAATAACACCTCTGGAACCGCCACCCCGTCCTGCACAGCGGCGGCAATCAGCTGCAAGGGCTTGATGCTGGTCAGCACCCGAACCTCGGCCTGGGCAGCCCCGGCAATCCATAAACTGGTGACAAATACGACAAAAACGGCAAAAAGTCGGGACACGATGAGCACTCAAGTCAGCAGGAACGGGTAACATAATAACGTCTCTCACAAATATCTGTCGCCGCTCATGCCTAAAACACCGCTTGCCAGCCGTCCCCACGACCACTCTCACTGCGTCCACAACGCACTGTCAGAGGCCGACGCCCTGTGCGCACGCCAAGGCCTGCGCCTGACGGCCCTGCGCCGGCGGGTGCTGGAACTGGTGTGGCAGAGCCACAAACCCCTGGGTGCCTACGACATTCTCGGCGTGCTCAGCGAGCAGGACGGCCGCCGCGCCGCGCCGCCGACGGTGTACCGTGCGCTGGACTTCCTGCTGGAAAATGGCCTGGTACACCGTATCGCCTCGTTAAACGCCTTTGTCGGCTGCAACCACCCGGAACACGCGCACCAGGGCCAGTTCCTGATCTGCCGTGAATGCCACGCCGCCATCGAGCTTGAGCAAAAAAGCATCAGCGACGCGATCATCAAGAGTGCCGGCGATGTGGGCTTCCGAGTCGAAGGGCAGACCGTCGAAGTAGTAGGCATCTGCTCGGGCTGCCAGGGGGCTTGATGAGCACTGCGCTAATCCGCCTGGAGCAGGTCGGCGTCACGTTCGCCGGCCAGAACGTGCTGGACAACATTCACCTGAGCGTCGAACCGGGGCAGATCGTTACCCTGATCGGCCCCAACGGTGCCGGCAAGACCACCCTGGTGCGTGCCGTGCTGGGCCTGCTCAAGCCCGACAGCGGCAGTGTCTGGCGCAAGCCCAAGCTGCGCATCGGCTATATGCCGCAGAAACTGCACGTCGACCCGACCTTGCCGCTTTCAGTGCTGCGCTTTTTGCGCCTGGTACCCGGCGTGGATCGCGCCCGCGCCCTGGCTGCGCTCAAGGAAGTCGGGGCCGAGCAGGTCATCGACAGCCCGGTACAAAGCATCTCCGGTGGCGAAATGCAGCGCGTCCTGCTGGCCCGTGCCCTGCTGCGCGAACCTGAACTGCTGGTGCTCGATGAGCCGGTACAGGGTGTCGATGTGGCCGGCCAGGCCGAGCTCTACAGCCTGATTACCCGCCTGCGCGACCGGCATGGCTGCGGCGTGCTGATGGTCTCCCACGACCTGCACCTGGTAATGAGCACCACCGACCAGGTGGTATGCCTCAACCGCCACGTCTGCTGTTCCGGCCATCCGGAGCAGGTCAGCGGCGACCCGGCCTTCGTCGAACTGTTCGGCAAGAACGCCCAGAGCCTGGCGATTTACCACCACCATCACGACCACGCCCATGACCTGCATGGCGCCGTGGTTGCCGATCCGGCTCCCCATACCCACGTCCACGGAGATAGCTGCAAGCATGGCTGATTTTCTGCTCTACGCCCTGCTTGCAGGCTTGGCTTTGGCGCTGGTGGCGGGCCCGCTGGGTTCGTTCGTGGTCTGGCGGCGCATGGCCTACTTTGGCGACACCTTGTCCCACGCGGCCCTGCTCGGCGTAGCCCTGGGCTTTTTGCTGGACGTCAGCCCGACCATCGCCGTGACCGTTGGCTGCCTGCTGCTCGCCGTGCTGCTGGTGACCCTGCAACAGCGCCAGCCCCTGGCTTCGGACACGCTGCTGGGGATCCTCGCACCCAGCACCCTGTCCCTCGGCCTGGTGGTCCTGAGCTTTATGCATGAAGTGCGTATCGACCTGATGGCCTACCTGTTCGGCGACCTGCTGGCGATCAGCCCCACGGACCTGGCCTGGATTCTCGGCGGCAGCGCGGCGGTATTGATCCTGCTGGTGGCCCTGTGGCGACCGTTGCTGGCAATTACCGTGCACGAACAACTGGCCACCGTCGAAGGTTTGCCCGTGCCGGCGCTGCGCATGACCCTGATGTTGCTGATCGCCGTGGTGATTGCTGTCGCAATGAAGATTGTCGGCGTATTGTTGATCACGTCGCTGTTGATCATCCCCGCCGCCGCCGCCCAGCGTCATGCACGTTCACCGGAACAGATGGCGGTCGGCGCCAGTTTGCTGGGGATGCTTGCCGTGTGTGGTGGCCTGGCGCTGTCCTGGTTCAAGGACACCCCGGCCGGGCCGTCGATTGTGGTCACGGCCGCCGCACTGTTTCTGCTGAGTTTTGTCCTGCCCCGTCGAGGGGTGTAGACTTGCTCGCTTTTTGCGCAATTAGAGAGTCGCAGGAATGAAGCCGTTCACCTCCCGTTATCTGCTCCTTGCCGCATTTTCCCTGCTGCTGGGCGCCTGCCAAAGCACCCCGCCCGTCGCCCCCGAGGTTCCGGACGCGCGCGCTGCGGCCATTGCACAGCTGGAACAAAACCTGGCCAGCAGCGAGCTGGCCACCGCCGAAGACCAACTCGCCGCCCTGCAGGCCCAATCGCCCGACGATCCGGCACTGGAGCCTTATCAGCGCCAGCTGGCCGAGGCCTATCTGCAGCGCAGCCAGATCGTCCTGCAAAAAGGTGATGTCAACGCCGCGGCCACTGCCTTGAGCCGTGCCCGGGCCTTGATGCCCAAGGCGCCAGCGCTCACGGGCGGAGTCAACAGCGCCATCGCTCACGCGCGCAAAGCCGAGCTGGATAAAGCCGAAGCCGCCCTCAAGGCCGCCGAAGCCAAGCCACCGGCCAAGGTCATCGACCCCGCCGCCGAAAGCACCACGGTTGCGCTGAACCTCACGGATATTCAGCAATTGCGCCATCAACTGGATGCCATCGCCACCGACGTGGTGAATTACCAGTGTGATGTGAGCATCCAGGTGCCCCGCACCGAGGATTACCCGTGGCTGAACACGCTGCTGAGCAAACGAGTGAAGCGGATAGATTCAGGGTATGACCTGAAGATTCACCGGCAGATCCTCAAGCATATTCCGGCGCAGGTTGTGCTGATTCCGCGTAAAGCCGACTGACGCCAATCGCGGGCAAGCCCGCTCCCACATTGGAATACATTTCAAATGTGGGAGCGGGCTTGCCCGCGATGGCGCCCTATCAAACAACCAAAAACTTAAGCCGGAACCGCCTTGGCCCGAGGCTCGCGCTCCCAAACCCGATGCTGGGCAATTGCCGCAATAAACGCCTTCAACGCCTTGGCATCCCCGCCAACAATCAAGCCCGCATCCGCCTCCAGCTTCAACACCGCCAACAACTGCTTCGCCTCACCGGCCAAGGCAATCGCCTTCAAATGCTTGTAGGCCTCCAGCAGGTAGTGCAACGCCACACCATCGCCGCTCAATGCCTGGATCGACTTCGCCCCACCCGGCACAAACACCGCGTCGAATGCCACTGACGGCAAGCCTTCCATCGAGGCATCCACCGCCAGGCTCTTGCCATCGGCCGTGGTGACCGGCGCCGAGGTCGGCCCAAGCAATTTGGCATGGGCCCCTTCTGCGGCCAGCGCCTTTTTCAACGCTGCGATGGCTGCACCATCAACACCATTGGCCGCTAGGATCGCCACCTTGCGCGTCTTGATACCCCCTGGCAGCAGGTTGGCCTGGCTCAAGGCCGGCGAGCGCTCTGGCGCGGTCTTGCGCACTGGCACGGTGCCTTTTTTCGGCACCGGCAGGCCCAGGTTCTGCGCCACGCGCTTGGCCAGCTCCAAGTCGATGTTGGCCAGGATCTCATTGACCTGGCGCGCCCGGATAAACTCACGCTCGACCTTGCCCAGCTCAAAGCTGTAGGCCGCGATGATGTGCTCCTGCTCGTGCTTGCTCATGCTGTTGAAAAACAGGCGCGCCTGGGAAAAGTGATCGCTGAATGACTCACTGCGCTCGCGGATTTTGTGCGCGTCGATGCGCTCCGGGTAAGATTCGAAACCGCCGTCCTGCGCGGCCGGAGGCGTTTCCTTCGGCCAGCCGCCGTCGATGGAATTCGGCTCGTAAGCCGCACGGCCTTTGTCGATGGTGCTGCGGTGCATGGCATCGCGCTGGTTATTATGCAGTGGCGTCACCGGCTGGTTGATCGGCAACTGGTGAAAGTTCGGGCCACCTAGACGGCTGATCTGCGTATCGGTGTAGGAAAACAACCGACCTTGCAGCAGCGGGTCATTGGAAAAGTCGATACCCGGCACGATATGGCCTGGGCAGAAGGCGACCTGCTCGACTTCCGCGAAGAAGTTATCCGGGTTGCGGTTGAGCACCATCTTGCCCAACGGGGTGATGGGCACCAATTCTTCGGGAATCAGCTTGGTCGGGTCGAGGATATCGAAGTCGAAGGCATGCTCTTTATCCTCGGGAATAATCTGCACCCCCAGTTCCCACTCCGGGTAATCGCCCATCTCGATGGCGTCCCACAGGTCGCGACGGTGGAAATCGGTATCTTTACCCGCCAGTTTCTGCGCTTCGTCCCACACCAGGGAACAGGTGCCCGCCGTCGGCCGCCAGTGGAATTTGACGAAGTTGGACTTACCCTCGGCATTGACCAGGCGGAACGTATGCACACCAAAACCCTGCATGCTGCGCAGGCTTTTTGGAATGGCGCGGTCGGACATCGCCCAGATCACCATGTGCGCCGATTCCGGCTGCAGCGAGACAAAATCCCAGAACGTGTCGTGGGCCGAGCCGCCGGTAGGAATTTCGTTGTGCGGCTCAGGTTTTACCGCATGCACGAAGTCAGGAAACTTAATCGCGTCCTGAATGAAAAATACCGGCATGTTGTTGCCCACCAGGTCGAAGTTGCCTTCTTCGGTGAAGAACTTCACGGCAAAACCACGCACGTCACGCACCGTATCGCCCGAACCACGTGGGCCCTGCACCGTGGAAAAACGCGTGAACACCGGGATTTTATGGCCAGGGTCACGCAAAAAACCCGCCTTGGTCAGCGCCGAGTGGTTTTCATAGGTCTGGAAGTAGCCATGGGCGCCAGTGCCGCGGGCGTGCACGATGCGCTCCGGGATCCGCTCGTGGTCAAAGTGCGTGATCTTTTCACGCATGATGAAATCTTCCAGCAGCGAAGGCCCGCGTGCGCCGGCTTTCAAGGTGTTCTGGTTGTCGGAGATTTTCACCCCCTGATTGGTGCGCAGCGCCTGGCCAGTGGCATCCGAGCGGGATTTTTCCAGGCTTTGCAGCTTGGCATTGGTGTTGCCACGGTCCAGGGTATCGGTGCCAGCAAGCTCGCTCTTGGGCGCCTGGGCAGGTTTCTTGGTACTCATCAGACAAAACTCCTCGTTTGCGTAGGCCAGAGCGGTCCCTGGCTCGTTTGAGCAAAACCCCGGGCACGGCACCCGGGAAATCGAGTTGCTTAAGTAGTGACTGACACGGTTTTTGACCGTTCCTTTTTTATGACCTTTGATCGCGTTATTGCCAAATCGCTGGTTGAATACGAAATAAATGCTAAGAAACACTAGATGGACAGGCTAAAATGCGCGCCCGGCTAACCGCTGATCCCTTTTCAATGCGCCCCACAAGGTTCGCTACGTGATCGAGTTTCATAACGTCCATAAAACCTACCGGGTCGCCGGTAAGGATATCCCCGCCCTGCACCCCACCAGCCTGCGCGTCGAGAACGGCCAGGTGTTCGGCCTGATTGGCCACTCTGGTGCGGGAAAAAGTACTCTGCTGCGCCTGATAAACCGCCTGGAAGAACCTTCGGGCGGCCAGATCAAGGTCGACGGCGAAGAAGTCACCGCCCTGGATGCCAATGGCCTGCGCCGTTTCCGGCAACAGGTCGGGATGATCTTCCAGCACTTCAACCTGCTGGCCTCCAAGACCGTCGCCGACAACGTCGCGCTGCCGCTGACCCTGGCCGGTGAGTTGTCGCGCCGCGAGATCGATGCGCGCGTGGCCGAACTGCTGGACCGGGTTGGCCTGTCCGACCATGCCAAGAAGTACCCGGCGCAGTTGTCCGGCGGCCAGAAGCAGCGCGTCGGCATCGCCCGCGCCCTGGCCACCAAGCCAAAAATCCTGCTGTGCGACGAAGCCACCAGCGCCCTTGACCCGCAGACCACTGCCTCGGTCCTGCAACTGCTGGCCGAGATCAACCGCGAGCTGAACCTGACGATCGTGTTGATCACCCACGAGATGGACGTGATCCGTCGTGTCTGCGACCAGGTCGCGGTGATGGATGCCGGTGTGATCGTCGAGCAAGGCCCGGTCGCCCAGGTGTTCCTGCACCCCACGCACGCGACCACCAAACGGTTCGTGCAGGAAGCCGAGCAGGTCGATGAAGGCGAGCAGCGCGACGTCTTCGCCCATGTACCAGGCCGCATCGTGCGCCTGACGTTCCAGGGCGAAGCGACCTACGCGCCCCTGCTGGGTACCGTCGCCCGCGAAACGGGTGTGGACTACAGCATCCTGGCCGGTCGCATCGACCACATAAAAGATACCCCTTACGGGCAACTGACCCTGGCCATCACTGGCGGTGACATGGAAGCGGCATTCGCACGCTTTACCGCAGCCGATGTGCACATGGAGGTCCTGCGTTAATGGACGTGTTACTGCATTACTTCGACAACGTCGACTGGGCTGATATCTGGGTAGCCACCAGCGACACCATGCTGATGCTCAGCACCTCGCTGTTTTTCACCGTACTGGTGGGCCTGCCGCTGGGCATCCTGCTGTTTCTGTTCAGCCCACGCCAGTTGCTGGAGCAGAAAACCACCTATGCCGCCCTGGCCTTCGTGGTCAACGCCATCCGTTCGCTGCCGTTCATCATTCTGTTGATTGTGATGATCCCCACGACCGTGTTCCTCACGGGCACATCGCTTGGCGTGGCCGGTGCGATTCCGCCGCTGGTGGTGGGCGCTTCGACGTTCTTCGCCCGGCTGGTGGAAACCGCCCTGCGCGAGGTCGATCGCGGCATCATCGAGGCGACCCAGGCCATGGGCGCGACCACCCGACAGATCATCACCAAGGCGCTGCTGCCCGAGGCAAAGCCGGGCATCATTGCGGCAATCACCGTGACCGCCATTGCCCTGGTGGGCTACACCGCCATGGCCGGCGTAGTAGGTGCCGGCGGCCTGGGCGACCTGGCGATCCGTTATGGGTACCAGCGTTTCCAGGATGACGTGATGGTCGTCACCGTGGTGATGTTGATTGTGCTGGTGCAGATTCTGCAAACCATCGGCGATAAGCTGGTGACACACTACTCTCGAAAATAACGGCCATTACCGGCGCCCGCCGGCAGATGCCCGAACAAGGAGCTTGTTGGATGAAAAAACTACTGGTTGCTTTCGCCGCGGTTGCCGCGTTTTCCGCCCATGCCGCCGAGACCCTGACGGTCGCCGCCACGCCGGTGCCCCACGCTGAGATCCTTGAGTTCGTGAAGCCGGCCCTGGCCGCGCAAGGCGTGGACTTGAAGGTCAAGGTGTTCACCGACTACGTGCAGCCGAACGTACAAGTGGCCGAGAAGCGCCTGGACGCCAACTTCTTCCAGCACCAGCCGTACCTGGATGAGTTCAACAAGGCCAAGGGCACTCACCTGGTGAGTGTGGCCGGCGTACACCTGGAGCCGCTGGGTGCGTACTCCAGCAAGTACAAGACCCTGGCCGAGCTGCCGGACGGTGCCAACGTGGTCATCCCCAACGACGCCACCAACGGCGGCCGCGCGCTGTTGCTGCTGGCCAGCAAGGGCCTGATCACCTTGAAGAACCCGACCGATATTCTGTCGACCATCAAGGACATCACCGGCAATGAAAAGGACCTGAAATTCCGCGAACTGGAAGCCGCCACCCTGCCACGCGTGCTGACCCAGGTCGACCTGGCGCTGATCAACACCAACTACGCCCTGGAAGCCAAGCTGGACCCTGCCAAGGATGCCCTGGCGATCGAAGGCAACGATTCGCCTTACGTCAACATCCTGGTGACCCGCGAGGACAACAAGGATTCGGACGCGGTGCAGAAACTGGTCAAAGCCCTGCACACTCCCGAGGTGAAGAAATTCATCGACGAGAAGTACAAAGGCGCAATCCTGCCGGCGTTCTGATCGAGCACTATCGCCAAAACACTGGAGATCGAATGTGGGAGCTGGCTTGCCTGCGATAGCGGTGGATCAGCGACCAAAAGGCTGGCTGACCTGACGCTATCGCAGGCAAGCCAGCTCCCACAGTTGATCTGGGTTGTCGGCTGGATTTGCTCCAGAACTAGTTACGCTGCAACAACCCCGGCAACTGCGCCACCAGCTTCTGGTTGTTCAACGGCGCACGGATAAACCCACGCTGGGTGCCATCCGGGCCGATCAAGGCCAGGTTGCCGCTGTGGTCGACGGTGTAGTTCGGCTTGCTGGTATCGGCCGGAATGAACGGAATGCTCACCGCATTCGACACCTTCTGCACATCCTCCACATTCGCGCCGGTCAGGCCTGCAAATTGCGGATCGAAGTAGCCCAGGTATTGCTTGAGCTGCGTCGGGGTATCGCGATGCGGGTCAACGCTGACCAGGATCACCTGCAGCTTATCCACTACGTCCTTGGGCAGCTCGCTCTTGATCTGGCGCAGCTGGGCGAGGGTGGTCGGGCAGATGTCCGGGCAGAAGGTGTAGCCGAAGAACAGCACACTCCACTTGCCCTTCAACTCGTTGACCAGCACCGGCTGGCCGTCCTGGTTGGTCATGGTCACCGGCGGCAGCTGGCGGCTTTGCGGCAGCAGGATAATGCCCGCGTCGATCAATGCCGTAGGGTCGCCCTGGCCCTTGCCGGACAGTACTTTATTGACGGTCAGGCCCATGACCAACGCCACGATGGCCACCAGGATGAAGACAGTTTTTTGAGTTCGAGTCATAGGTTCAACAATAAGTAGTGGTCTACGAGCAGGGCGATAAATAGCAGGAACAGGTACCAGATAGAGTACTTGAAGGTATTGATCGCCGCGTGCGGCCGACTGCCACGGTACAGCACCCAGGCCCATTGCAGAAAGCGTGCGCCCAGAACCAGTGCACAGCCCAGGTACAACAGCCCGCTCATATGGATCACATAGGGCATCAGGCTCACCGCCAGCAGCGCGAAGGTGTAGAGCAGGATATGCACCTTGGTGTAGTGCTCGCCGTGGGTCACCGGCAGCATCGGGATATCGGCCTTGGCGTACTCCTCCTTGCGATGAATGGCCAGGGCCCAGAAGTGCGGTGGGGTCCAGGCAAAGATGATCAGCACCAGCAGCAATGGCTCGGCACTCACATGGCCGGTGACCGCCACCCAACCGAGTAACGGCGGCGCCGCACCGGCCAGGCCGCCGATCACGATGTTCTGCGGCGTCGCGCGCTTGAGGAAGCCGGTGTAGATCACCGCATAGCCCAGCAACGAGGCCAGCGTCAGCCAGGCCGCCAATGGATTGGTAAAGGCCAGCAACAAGCCCAGCCCGGCCACCGCCAGCGCCAGGGCAAATGTCAGCGCGGCGACCGGGGACACCCGGCCTTCGGCCAGCGGCCGCTTGTGAGTACGCGCCATCAGCGCATCAATACGCCGGTCCACCACATGGTTCACCGCCGCCGCGCCACCAGCGCACAGGGCAATCCCCAGGTTGCCGAAGATCAGCACCGTCCACGGCACACCGGCGCGGGTGGCGAGAAACATGCCCACCAGCGAGGTGATCAGCATCAGCACCACCACCTTGGGCTTGGTCAGCTCCAGATAGTCACGCCAGATCGCCTGGCTGTGACGCTCGCCAATCAAGGTCGCCATGGCATCTCTCCTTTAAGGGTGATCAGGCCCGAAACGTGTTTGCGCGGGCTGAAGCGCCAACCGAACGGCACTTGATGGCGGACCCGCACCAGGCTGGTACGGGCGTGGTAATTGACCAGCACCAGGGTCAGCAGCAGCGCTGCACCGCCGGCGTTGTGGGCGACCGCCACCGGCAGCGGCAAATGAAAGTACACATTGCTCAGGCCCAGGCCGATCTGCACGGCGAGCGCCGCCAGCAGCAACCCGGCGAGGCGCGTCATGCCCACCGCCTTGAGCTGCCAGGCCAGCCCCAGCAGCACCACGGTAACCGCCAGCGCGCCCATGCGATGGGTCAGGTGAATCGCCGTGCGTGCGTCGCTGTCCAGTTGCCCGCCCAGATAGTTGGGGCCGATATGCTGGGTCAGGTGAAAGCCATTGGCAAAGTCCGCCGCCGGCCACCACTCGCCATGGCACGTCGGCAAGTCGATACAGGCCACCGCCGCATAGTTGGAGCTGACCCAACCACCCAGCGCCACCTGCCCGATCACCATCACCAGGCCCGCCGTGGCCCAGTACTGCAAGCGCCTGGGCACGATCAGCGCCGGCAACACCCCGGACAAACGCAGGGTCAGCAAAAACAGCAGGCTCAACGTCGCAAACCCGCCCAGCAAATGCCCGGTGACCACCTGCGGCCAGAGCTTGAGCGTCACCGTCCACATGCCAAAGGCCGCCTGGGCGAAGACCACCGCCAGCAGGAACAGCGGCAGCTTCAAGAGTTGCCCCGGATGCCGGCGATGGGTCCAGGCGCGAGCGGCCAGCAACGTGATCAGCAGCCCCAGGGTGCCTGCGGCGTAGCGGTGGATCATCTCGTTCCAGCCTTTGTCGGCCTCCACCGGCGTATCCGGGAAATGCAGCTCGGCATGGGCCAACTGGGCCTCGCTTTTAGGCACGCTGATAAAGCCGTAGCAACCCGGCCAGTCCGGGCAACCGAGGCCGGCATGGGTCAGGCGGGTGTAGGCGCCGAGCAACACGACAATCAGCGCCAGCAGGGTGGCAAACAGCGCGAGGCGAAATCCAGGTTTGGCCATGACGATGCCCTTATCCGATATTCGACAGTTTCAGCAGATGGCGCAGGTCGTTGAGCAGATCCTTGCCCTTGACCCGCGCGTCATAGCGCAGCACCAGGTTGCCGTGGGGGTCGACGATCCACAGTTGGGCATCGCCGGGCGCGGCAGCGTTTTGCTTGAAGGTCGGCAGGTCCAGGGGCAAACGCTGCAACTGCGGATATTCGGCTTTCAGCTTGGTCTCGTATTCGGCACTGAGCGGCTGCGCACTGGCCAGGGCATGGCTGGCGCGGGACGCATCACGGCCCAGGCCGATCTGCAGTTGGCGCGCGAGGTAGACCAATTGCTGGCAATCGGCGGCGCAGGCTGCGGGGGCGGTCACCAGTAATTGCCAGCGCTGCTCGTCGGCCTGCACGCCGATATCGGCGCGGGTCTGGCCATTGCCGATCATCTCGCCGTGATCACTGCGGTTGTCCGGCACCCAGAACTGCAACTTGTACATCAGGGTCGCCAGCACCATCGGGCCGATCACCATCAGCAGGATCAGGATCAGTTGCCAGCGCCCCTTGCGCCGGTTGGGCGCCGCTGGCGTGTCAGACATGTTGAGTGGATTCATGGCCGCTCCCATGGTGCTTCTCCCTTGCGTTGTGCCATCCGAGGTAGAGGTAAAGGCCCAGCAGCGCCAGCGCCATGGCGAACCACTGCACGGCATACCCCAAGTGTTTTTCCGGCCCCATGGCCACTACCGGCCACTGGGTTTCATAGGTCGCAGGGCCGGCTTCGGCCCGCAGTTCAAAGGCAAACCCGCTGCGGCCCAACTCAGCCCAAAGCACCTGTGGATGCAGCGCCGTCAGCAAGCGTGGCCATTGCGCGGCGGCCGGGTCGGCATGCAACTGGAACGTCTCGCCCGGTGCGACATACACCCAGGCATTGATATTCAAAGGCTGGTCGGGCGTGGTGAAGGCCGGCGGCGTGCGTCGATCCGGCCACGCCAGCCAGCCGCGATTGAGCAACAGCCACTGGCCGCTGGCCTGGTCATGAAAGGGTTGCAGCAACTCGACGCCGGCCTTGCCGTCACGCATGCGGTTATCCAGCAGCACGCTGTGCCCGGCATCGAACTGCCCGCGCAACTGCACCCGGCGAAAGGCTGGGTCAGCCACCCCATCCAACTGTTCAACACTGATAGGCGGCGCCGCCCGGCGCTCGGCATAACTCTGCAGCAACGCCTGTTTTTCCTGGCCACGGGACAGTTGCCAGAAACCCAGGAACACCATCAGCGGCAGCAGCACGAGCACCACCAGCGTCGGCGCAATCCCGGGGCGAAAGGGTTTCATGGCGTTGCCGCGAAGGTGGGTGCTGCGCTGGCTATACTGAATCTCATTGCCCGCCCCTCAAAAAACAGCCCTGGAGCCTGACCATGCTCAAAGCCGCTATTGCCCTGATGCTGATCGCTACCGTTGTGAGCCTGTTCAGTGGCTTGTTCTTTCTGGTCAAGGACGAAGGCCACTCCAATCGCCTTGTCACTGCCTTGACCGTGCGCGTGGTGCTGGCCGTGATGACCCTGGCGTTGATCACCTGGGGGTTCTTCAGCGGCCAGCTGGTTTCCCACGCGCCCTGGTAAGTCGCTACAGCACGTAGACGAAGAAAAACAAACCGATCCACACCACATCCACAAAGTGCCAATACCAACTGGCCGCCTCGAAGCCGAACTGGTGCTCGGCATTGAAATGCCCCTTGAGGATGCGCATCAGCATCACGAACAAAATGATCGTGCCGATGGTCACGTGGGCGCCGTGAAACCCGGTCAACATGAAGAAAGTCGCGCCATACACCCCCGAGCCCAGGGTCAGGCCCAGCTCTTTGTAGGCGTGGATGTATTCCTCGGCCTGGAACCCCAGGAACGCCACCCCCAGCAACACGGTGAGCGCCAACCAGATCTTCAGCGCACCGCGATGGCCCTTGCGCAGAGCGTGGTGGGCGATGGTGATGGTCACGCTGGAACTCACCAGCAAGATGGTGTTGACCAGCGGCAAGCCCCACGGGCTGATGGTGCCTTCCGGCGCCGGGAACAGCTTGGGGTCGGGGTTGTTGAGCAACGGCCAGGCGAACTCGAAATTCGGCCACAGCATGTGCGCAATGCCCTTGGAGCCTTCTCCGGCCAGCCACGGCGCCGACATATGCCGCACATAGAACAGCGCACCGAAGAAGGCGATAAAAAACATCACCTCGGAAAAGATGAACCAGGTCATGCCCCAGCGAAACGAGCGGTCCATCTGTGCGCTGTACAACCCGGCGCGGCTTTCCTTGATCACCGCGCCAAACCAGCCAAACATCATGTAGGCCAGCAGCAGGCTGCCGACGAAAAAGATCAGGGGCCCGTGGGATTCCGGGCGCGCAGCCTTGAGGTCGTTGAACCACACGCCCAGGCCATACACGGTGATCAGCAGCCCAAACGTGGCAATTATTGGCCACTTGCTTTGCGCCGGTACGTAGTACGTATCATGAGTCGACATGTATCCGTTCTCCTAATCGAGCCCGCAGGCACGCCTAGCCGCCGGTATGGACAGCCACGGGCGGTTGGCGCGCAGTGATATCGAACAGCGTGTACGCCAGGGTCAAATGCTTCACATCCTTGGGCATGTCGCGGTCGACAATGAAGCGCACCGGCATCTCGATGCGCTCCCCCGGCTGCAGCACTTGCTGGGTGAAGCAAAAGCACTCGGTCTTGTGGAAGTACATCGCCGCTTCGGCCGGGGAAATGCTCGGGATCGCCTGGGCCGTCATCGGCTTGTCGCTGGGGTTGAAGGCCACGAATACCATCTCGTTGACCGCGCCAGGGTTGACCACGATTTCGTCGGCCCTGGAGTGGAACTCCCAGACCATATCGATGGCATTGGTCGACAGAAACTGCACCCGCACCTGGCGCGACGGATCGACTACCTGTGAGCCTTCGTACTGCCCGGCAGTCTTGCCGTTGATGCCGAAGGCCTTGCACATCACGTCGTAGATCGGCACCAGGGCGAAGCCAAAGGCGAACATCGCCAGCACCAGGATCAGCAGGCGCGTGACCAGGCGGTTGAGGGGCACGGAATCAGCCATGGCGCCCACCCCCGCGTGACGGTTCTGTAGGAGCGAGCTTGCTCGCGAAAAACCACAGCGCGCCGCGTTTATCCAGGCAACCCGCGTTATCGCTCACGCCCTTCGCGAGCAAGCTCGCGCCTACAGGCCCGCTGTTCATTTGACCTCCGGCGGCGTGGTGAAGGTGTGGTACGGCGCTGGCGAAGGAATGCTCCACTCCAACCCTTCGGCACCATCCCACGGCTTGGCCGGCGCCGGCTTACCGCCACGGATGCACTTGATCACGATAAACAGGAAGAAAATCTGCGTGGCACCGAACATGAAGGCGCCAATCGACGACACCATATTGAAGTCGGCGAACTGCAGGTTGTAGTCCGGCACCCGGCGCGGCATGCCAGCCAGCCCGACGAAGTGCATCGGGAAGAACGCCATGTTCATCCCCACGAACGACAGCCAGAAATGCAGCTTGCCCAGGGTTTCGTCGTACATATGGCCGGTCCATTTCGGCAGCCAGTAGTAGGCCGAGGCGAAGATCCCGAAGATCGCCCCAGGCACCAGTACGTAATGGAAATGCGCCACCACAAAGTAGGTGTCGTGGTACTGGAAATCCGCCGGGGCAATGGCCAGCATCAGCCCGGAAAAGCCGCCGATGGTGAACAGGATCACGAAGGCCACGGCAAACAGCATGGGCGTCTCGAAGGTCAACGAACCTTGCCACATGGTGCTGACCCAGTTGAACACCTTGACCCCGGTGGGCACGGCGATCAGCAGGGTGGCGTACATGAAGAACAACTCACCCACCAACGGAATGCCCACCACGAACATGTGGTGCGCCCACACGATAAACGACAGGAACGCGATACTCGCGGTGGCGTAGACCATCGAGGTGTAGCCGAACAGCGGCTTGCGCGAGAAGGTCGGGATGATCGAGCTGACGGCACCAAAGGCCGGCAGGATCATGATGTACACCTCGGGATGGCCGAAGAACCAGAACACATGCTGGAACAATACCGGGTCACCGCCGCCGGCAGCGCTGAAGAAGCTGGTGCCGAAGTGGATATCCATCAGCATCATGGTCACGCAACCGGCCAGCACCGGCATCACCGCGATCAGCAGGAACGCGGTGATCAGCCAGGTCCAGACGAACAGCGGCATCTTCATCAGGGTCATGCCCGGGGCACGCAAGTTGAGGATGGTGGCGACCACGTTGATCGCGCCCATGATCGAACTGATCCCCATCAGGTGGATGGCGAAGATAAAGAACGTCACGCTTTCCGGGGCGTAGGTGGTGGAGAGCGGGGCATAGAAGGTCCAACCGAAGTTGGGCCCGCCCCCCGGGGAGAACAAGGTCGAGACCAGCAACAGGAACGCCGCCGGCAACAGCCAGAAGCTGAAGTTGTTCATGCGCGGCAGGGCCATGTCCGGCGCGCCGATCATCAGCGGGATCATCCAGTTGGCCAGGCCGACAAACGCCGGCATCACCGCGCCAAACACCATGATCAAGCCATGCATGGTGGTCATCTGGTTGAAAAACGCCGGCTCGACGATTTGCAGCCCCGGCTGGAACAACTCGGCACGGATCACCATGGCGAACGAGCCGCCGAGCAGGAACATGGCGAAGCTGAACCACAGGTACATGGTCCCGATATCTTTGTGGTTGGTGGTCAGCACCCAGCGCATCAAGCCCTTGGCGGGGCCGTGGGCGTGGTCAGCGGCATGACCGTGGTCATCGATCACAGTGCTCATGGCCGTTCTCCTGCAAGCGGATGGGCGGGGCGGGTCAGGGCATACGCAATGAAGAGGTTCATTTGCTTTCCGCCTGTTTGATGGCCAGCACGTCTTTAGGCGTGACCATGTCGCCTTTGTTGTTGCCCCACGCGTTACGCTCGTAGGTCACGACTGCCGCAATATCGACTTCCGACAGCTGCTTGCCGAACGCCGCCATCGCGGTCCCGGGCTTGCCGTGGTAGACGATGCTCAGGTGATCTGCCGCAGGTCCGGTGGCGATTTTCGAGCCCTTGAGCGCCGGGAACATCGGCGGCAGGCCTTGGCCTTCGGCCTGGTGACAGGCCACGCAAGTGGTGTGGTAGACCTTGTCGCCACGGGCCACCAGCTCTTCAAGTGTCCACTCTTTGGAGGTCAGCTCCTTGAGCTTGGCGGCTTCTTCCTTGCGCTCGCCGAGCCAGGTTTCATAGTCCGCCTTGGACTTGACCTCGACCACGATGGGCATGAACCCGTGGTCCTTGCCGCATAGCTCTGCGCACTGGCCACGGTAGATGCCGGGCTTCTCGACCCGGGTCCAGGCCTCGTTGACGAAACCGGGGATGGCATCGCGCTTGACCGCAAACGCCGGTACCCACCAGGAGTGGATCACGTCGGCGGCGGTCACCAAAAAGCGCACCTTGGCGCCCACCGGCAGCACCAGCGGCTGATCGACTTCCAGCAGGTAGTGTTCGCCCTTGGTGGCCTTGTTCTGGATCTGCTCGGCGGGGGTGGCCAGGTTGCTGAAGAACTCGACGTCCTGGCCCAGGTACTTGTAGTGCCACTTCCACTGATAGCCGGTGACCTGGATATCGATATCCGATTCACTGCTGTCGTAGATGTTGATCAGGGTCTTGGTCGCGGGAATAGCCATGGCGACGAGGATCAGCAGGGGCACGACGGTCCAGAGAATTTCGACCGTGGTACTTTCGTGGAACTTGGCCGCCACCTGGCCCGTGGAGCGCCGATGCACAATCATCGACCAGAACATGGCGCCAAACACGATGATGCCGATCACCACACAGATCCAGAAAATGGTCATGTGCAGGTCGAACACAGCGTGACTGACTTCAGTGGCCCCTGGTGCCATATTCACTGTCCAGGCGGCCTGCGCCTGGCTGAATACTGACCACAAGAGTAAGCCCATCCAAACATGTGGATGTCGCGTCATTGCGGGTTCCCCTTATCGTTCTTGTTATCCCGCCGGTTTGCACCTGCGGCCAAGGGGGCGGCTTCCAAACTGCTTACATCCGCCAAGCCTTGCCTGCCTAATGCAGTCGGGCGTCATCAGCTAATTGCGTACAAACCCGAGTATAGACAGCGACTGCGACCCCGCAATGTGTGGGGACGAATCAGTAAAAAGAGACGAACGGCGCTGGCCGGCCAGCAGATTAAAGGCCTATCCGACGAACGATGGCATTTCGATATAACAGCGGCGCATAACCATGAAATAATTATGACAAATGCGTCTTAGGGGCTCGTATAAACGAGCTACCTTATGCAATCCCCTTTCCTACGCCCGTATTCCTGGAGCTTTCATGAACACCGCCGCATTGCGCGAGCAGATTTCCCGTGCCCATCAACACGAAGTGTCCACTGGCCAATTGGCTAAACAACTGGACGCTCAGTTACCACACCTGCATTCGGCCATTTCCCTGGCCGAGGGTGATCGTAATGCCGTGATGACGCGCTTCGTCACCGCCTACATCGATCAGGTTCCGGACCTGCTGGACGCCGCCAACGACGTGGCCCGGGAAGCAGGGATTGAAAGCCAGATCAAGCCGGTGCTGAAAATCGCCGAGCATTTCTTTCTCCAGCCACCGGCCATCCTCGCCGCCCATGAAGGCCTGAACGGCCTGCTGGACGAGGCCTACCTGGCCCACCGGCTGGTGGAAGAAGTGAACGATTTGTATATCAAGCACTTCGGCCAGCCGTTGATTCCGGCGGACACCACCGTTGCCAATGTGATTGCCCACCAGTTGATCGGCGAAGATTTCGCCAACCAGCTGGATGAAGCCGTGCACCTGGCGGTGGATGAGATGCTCAATGAAGAGAGCTTTGCCCTGGAGTCCGTCGAGGCCTATCGCGAGCAGCTCAAGAGCCCGGCAACGGAAGCCGCGTGGAAGCGCTGGCCTTGCCTGTCGCGCCAGCTGGGCGTGGAGTTGGAGCTGGATCAGCCGGCCTAGAGTTGCGGCCTGGCACAGAACAAAATGTGGGAGGGGTTTGTGTGGGAGCCGGGCTTGCCCGCGATGCAGGCACCGGGGTGCATCAGTTACACCGCGGTGATGCTATCGCGGGCAAGCCCGGCTCCCACACAAGCCCCTCCCACTTTTTTATGCGGTTTCGTCAGCCCACCGACGGGGCAGATCCGATCCGGGTCGTGGTGCGTATCCGCCCTTCCAACCGACGCTTCAACCCGCGCGCCTCGATCACCAACTTCGAGCCCTTGGCCGCATTGGCCCGCCCCCATTCCTCCAGCAATTCCAGGCACGAGTGATCCACGTAGCTCAGGTTATTGAGCGGCACATGCACGGTGCTTCCCGCGGGCACTGTCGCCAGTACCTGAGTCAATGCGGGCACCTTGAGAAAGGTCGCCGCGCCTATCAACCGCAACTCCATTTCACCGTCCTGGGGCAGGTCGATCAGGCTGACTTTCAAGCGTGAAGCCTTCCACGCCAGTTTCACCAGGGTCAGGCCGAAGCCCACCAGCACACCGGTCAGCAAGTCGGTAAAGATGATCGCCAGGGCCGTGGCCGCGTAGGTGAACATCGGCATCCGACCATAGCGCCCCAGGCCACGGAACGCCTTGAGGTCCACCAACTTGATGCCGGTGTACACCAGCACACCCGCCAGGCTCGCCACCGGAATGCTTTGCAGCACGCTCGACAGCAGCAACACGAAGGCCAGCAGCCAGAGACCATGGAACATTGCCGACAGACGCGTGGTTGCGCCCGCCTGGACGTTGGCCGAACTGCGCACGATCACCCCGGTCATGGGCAATGCGCCCACCAGGCCACACAACATGTTGCCTACACCCTGGGCAGACAATTCCTTGTCGAAGTCCGAGCGTTGGCCGTTGTGCATCCGATCCACAGCCGCCGCCGAGAGCAAGGTTTCGGCACTGGCAATAAAGGCCACCGCGAAAGCGGCGATCAGCAGGTTGGGGTCGGCCAGGTTCAGCAGGTCACTGGGGCGGAGCCAGTCGATGGCATCGGCGAGGTTTTCCGGCACATCCACGCGTTTGACCTGCAATGCCAGCATCAGGCTGGCTGCCGTCGCCAAGCCCACCCCCAGCAACGCACCCGGTACAAAGCGCAGTTTTTGCGGACGAAATTTATCCCACATCCACATCACCAGAATCGTCGACAACCCCAGCAGACCGGCTTGCCAGCCGAGACCGGGAATGGCCTGGGCCACTGCGGCGGGGAAGCCGGCAAGGTTATCCAGCCCAGACGGCTTGGGCGCTCCATCGAGCATCACATGCACCTGCGACAGGACAATCAGCACCCCGATCCCCGCCAGCATGCCGTAGACCACCGCAGGCGCCGTCACCCGGAACCAGCAGCCCAGGCGCAGGCGCCCGGCCACCAGTTGCAGGAAGCCCGCCAACAGCAGGATCGGCCCGAGCATCAGCATCCCGTGCTGGCGCACCAGTTCGAACACCAACACCGCCAGGCCGGCAGCCGGGCCACTGACTTGCAGGGGCGAGCCGGCCAGCCAACCCACCACCAGACCACCGATGATCCCGGTGATCAGGCCCTTGGCCGGCGGCATGCCCGAAGCAATGGCGATCCCCATGCAAAGTGGCAAGGCCACCAGAAACACCACCACCGAAGCCAACAGCTCCCGTGGCAGCACTGTTTTCAATTGAGCTGCACGCATAATGACTCTCCCGAGGCATTCGCCGGGCGTGGCAAGGCCTGGCTGCATCCATGGCAGCCATCGCATTACCCGGCAGGGGATTGTTTTAGAAGCGCGCTTTGGGCGTCGCCGAAGGGATCGGTCCGGAACCGGTCAGCGGCAGGAACGTGGCCTGGTCCGCATCGTAGGCTTTGATCTCGCTGGTCTCGATGTTGTAGATCCAGCCATGGATAAACAAATGACCGTTGGCCATGCGCGAAGCCACAGAAGGGTGGGTGCGCAAATGTTGCAACTGGGCGATGACGTTTTCTTCGGTCAGCACCTGCATGCTTTCGCCTTCATTGGCGCAATCACAGTTGTCCTGGACCATGGTCTTGGCGACCTCGGCATGGCGCAGCCAGGCTTTGACCGTGGGCATCTTTTCCAGGCTCTGGGGGTTGAGCACCGCCCGCATCGCGCCACAGTCGGAGTGGCCGCAGACGATGATGTGCTGCACGCCCAGGGCCAGCACCGCGTACTCGATGGCCGTGGACACACCGCCGTTCATCTGCCCATAAGGCGGCACGACGTTGCCTACGTTACGGGTGACGAACAGATCGCCCGGGGAGCTTTGGGTAATCAGTTCCGGAACAATGCGCGAGTCGGCGCAGGTGATAAACATCGCCCGTGGGCTCTGGGCCGTGGCGAGTTTCTTGAAGAGTTCTTCCTGCTGGGGAAAGACCTCGTTATGGAAATGCAAAAAGCCATCAACGATGTGCTGCAGCGCTGCATCGGCGGACTCCGCCTCGTGAGGGGCTGAAGCCGACGCAGCCAACGGCTGTTTATCCTTGTCACTCATGATTCATCCTCGTAGTTGGAGCAGGGGAGTGTTGCAGTTCAGTTTGGCGCGCGACCATTGCAATAATTGGAAAACCACACCAGCCGCGACGCAGACCCACCAGTCACTCGATGAACAAGGTACCTGCCAAAACTTAACTCAAACTGAATCAACCGCTCTATCTCGCGGGTTTCAGCGATGTCAAAACGCGACCACCCTGGCTGGGCAGTGCGCGCATTTGTATCAGTCTACAACAAAGCCAGCTGCCTGCCGGGCGGACAGAACGCACTGCAATCGAGGTTGAAGCCTTCCCGTCGGTCCAGCCCCAAGCGCTTGATCGCCTTGGCAAATCGTTGCGCCAGCAGGTCGGCAAACGGCCCCTCACCGCGCATGCGTACACCGAAGCGGCTGTCATAGACTTCGCCCCCGCGCACCTGGCGTACCAGGCTCATCACATGGGCCGCCCGCTGCGGGTAATGGGCCCCCAGCCACTCCTCGAACAGCGGCGCCACCTCAAGGGGCAGGCGCAGCATCATATAGGCGGCGCTCTGCGCCCCGGCGGCATGGGCCTCGGCGAGCAGGCTTTCCAGTTCGCTGTCGTTGATCATCGGAATCATCGGCGAACACAGCACGCCTACCGGGATGCCCGCCTGACGCATCACCCGGATCGCCCGCAAACGCGCCTTGGGCGCCGCCGCACGGGGCTCCAGGATGCGCTTGAGTTCATCGTCCAGGCTGGTAAGGCTGATCATCACCGCTACCAGCCGCTGGCGGGCCAGCGCCGTGAGCAGGTCCAGGTCACGCAGGATCAACGAACCCTTGGTCACGATAGTCACCGGGTGACGATAGCGCAGCAGCACCTCCAGGGTTTGCCGGGTGATCTTGTACTCGCGCTCGATGGGCTGGTACGGGTCCGTGTTGGAACCCAGGTTAATCGGCGCACACACATAGCCGGGCTTGGACAATTGCTGCTCCAGCACCTCGGCGGCGTTGCTCTTGGCGATCAGCTTGGTTTCGAAGTCCAGGCCCGGGGACATGTCCCAATAGGCATGGCTGGGCCGCGCATAACAATAAATACAACCATGCTCACAGCCCCGGTAAGGGTTGATGGAGCGATCGAACGGCAGGTCTGGCGAGGTATTGCGGGTGATGATGGTCTTCGCCGTCTCGATACGCACTTCGGTACCCTGGGTCGGCGGCACTTCCTGATACCAACCATCGTCCTCGGCCACACTGACCGTGGGCGCGAAGCGATTGTGCAGGTTGGTGGCGGTGCCTCGCCCACGCGGCGGTAGAGGAGTGGACATGAAAGCGCCTCGATACTGTTTTTATATACAGTATAGAGGCGCAGCGTATCTGACCAGTGCCGTTGGGCGGCAAAGCCTGAATCAGTGACTCGTGGTCACTTGCCCCAGATCGTCGCCCGAGGTGCTGTGTTGATCGCTCTTGCGCAGGTCGGCGACTTCGCCGGCCTTCACCGGCGCGCCCTGGTTACCCCAACTGCCACGAATAAAGCTGACCACATCCGCCACTTCCTGATCCGACAACCGCCAGGCAAACGCCGGCATGGTGAAGGTGGATGGCGCGGCGTGAGTGGCCGGCAGGGTGCCGCCCTTCAACACAATGTTGATCAGCGACGTGGCATCTACCGTCTGCAACACCGGGTTGCCCGCCAGCGCCGGGAACACCCGGGTGTAGCCATGGCCGTCGGTACGGTGGCAGGCCGCGCAGTTGTCGATGTACACCGCGGCGCCTGGCTTGCTGTCATCGCCCTTCCACAGCGCCGCGGCCACCTGTTTGTCGTATTGGTGCGGCTGATCCTTGGGGTCGACTGCCGGCAGGCTCTTGAGGTAACGGGCGATAGCTGTCAGGTCGTCTTCAGACATGTATTGCATGCTGTGGACTACCACATCGCTCATACCGCCAAATACCGCGCTTCGATCACTGCGACCGGTCTTGAGAAACTGCACCAGCTGCTCTTCGCTCCAACTGCCCAGGCCGTCCTTGTGGTCGCCGCGCAGGCTTTTGGCGATCCAGCCTTCCAGTGGCGCACTGCCGGACAGGAACGCCGCCCCGTCCGCCGCGCTCAGGGCCTTTTCCTGCATGGTCAGGGCCCGCGGGGTATGGCAAGCGCCGCAGTGACCCAGGCCTTCCACCAGGTAGGCGCCACGGCTGATCACCGGGTCGGCATCGGCCGGGGCCTGATAGTCCGCCACCTCGGGCGCGAACATCCAGCGCCACGCCGCCAGGGGCCAGCGCATGCTCAAGGGCCAGGGAATATCACTGTCCTGGTTCGCCTGGGCGACCGGTTCCACACCTTTCATAAAGTACGCATACAGCGCCTGCATGTCGGTTTCGCTGACACGTGCATAAGACGGGTAGGGCATTGCTGGGTAAAGGGTACTGCCGCTTTTGGCGACGCCATGGCGCACGGCCTTGTCGAAGTCTTCAAAGCTGTAGTCCCCCAGGCCGGTTTTGTCCGGGGTGATGTTGGTGGAGTAAATCACGCCGATCGGGGTTTCCATCGGCAGGCCACCGGCAAACGGCTTGCCGCCCTTGGCCGTATGGCAGGCCACGCAGTCACCGGCGCGGGCCAGGTATTCGCCTTGCTTGATCAAATCGGCTTGCGCGGCGCTCACCGAGCAACTGCTGAACAAGGCCAGGGTCGCGATAACAAATGCTTTCATGTTCGTCGCTCCTTATGCCTGAACCAGCGGGCCGGGGTTTTTCAAGTACTGCTCGCGAATCGCCCGGGCCGACCAGTAGGTCAACGCCGCCACCAGGCCCGTAGGGTTGTAGCCCAGGCCTTGTGGGAAAGCAGATGCGCCCGGGACAAACACGTTGTGTACATCCCAGCACTGCAAGTAGCGGTTCAACGCGCTGGTCTTCGGGTCGGTACCCATGATCGCGCCGCCATTGAGGTGGGTGGTCTGGTAGGACGCGGTATTGAAGTGTTCGCCGACTTTTTTGCCGAGCACGGCAATCGCCTTGGGGTTCATCGCCTCAGCGATCTTGCCCATTTTCTCGACCATGAAGCGGTTCATCTTGATGTCGTTTTCCTGCCAGTCGAAGGTCATGCGCAGCAACGGCAGGCCGTAGGCATCCCGGTAAACCGGATCCAGATCGAGGTAGTTGCCCCTGTAGGACTGATGGGCGCCGTGGGCGTCCATCGACACCTGGTGGGTGTAGTAATCGGCCGTGGCGCGCTTCCACGCGCTACCCCAGGCCGGCGTGCCCGGTGGGTTGGAGGTCCCGGCAATTGGTCGACTGCCCGCCTGGTTGACCCACATCGGCGAGCCGCCGACGAAGCCATGGGGCCCATGGTCGAAGTTGTCGGCGTTGAAATCGTCCACCGCCACGCCGTTGCCGCCGGCGCCGATGAAGTTGTTGGTGTGCACGTCTTTATCGAAATAGGCCTTGATGGTGGCCATGTTCTGGTAGGCGAAGTTCTTGCCCACCACCCCTTCGCCCGTGATCGGGTCGTAGGGCTTGCCGATGCCCGAGAGCAGCATCAGGCGCACGTTGTGGAACTGGAAGGCGCCGAGAATCACCAGGTCCGCCGGTTGCTCGATCTCGCGACCCTGGGCGTCGATGTAGGTCACGCCGGTGGCCTTGCGCTTGGTGCTGTCGAGATTGACCTTGAGCACGTGGGAATTGGGCCGCAGCTCAAAGTTCGGTACCTGGCGCAACGCTGGCAGGATATTCACGTTGGGCGATGCCTTGGAGTACATGTAGCAGACATACCCACTGCAAAAACCACAGAAGTTGCACGGCCCCATCTGCGCGCCATAGGGGTTGGTGTAGGGCCCCGAGGTATTGGCCGACGGCAGGTTGTAGGGTTTGTAGCCCACATCGGCGGCAGCTTTCTGGAACAGTTGCGCCGAGTAGGTATTTTTCTGCGACTCCAGTGGGAAATGGCTGGAGCGATCCGGCGCATAAGGGTTACCGCCCTTGCCTTCACCCACCAACTGGCCTTTTACGGTCCAGGCCTGGCCGGAGGTGCCGAAGACTTTTTCGGCGTAGTCAAAGAACGGTTCCAGCTCTTCGTAGCTGACGCCGAAGTCCTGGATGGTCATGTCCTTGGGAATGAAGTTTTTCCCGTAGCGCTCTTCGTAATGGCTGCGCATGCGCAACTCGATAGGGTCCACCCGAAAATGCACGCCCGACCAGTGCAGGCCCGCGCCGCCCACGCCATTGCCCGGTAAAAACGCGCCCAACTGCCGGTTGGGCAAGGCAATGTCATTCACGCTATGGCGAATGGTCACGGTTTCCTTGGAGATGTCCTGGAAGAGTTTTTTACGCACGCTGTAGGTCAGTTCATCGATCACCTGTGGGTAGTTACCGTCCGGGTAGGTGTCCTGCATCGGGCCGCGCTCCAGCGCTACCACGTGCAAGCCTGCTTCGGTCAGTTCCTTGGCCATGATCGCGCCAGTCCAGCCAAAGCCAACGATCACTGCATCGACTTTTTTCATGATGGTCGCCACGCTTATGCCCTCTCGCCACGGATCGAAACAGCCGGGAAGGGGTATTGCTCGTTGCGTTCAACCCAATCCATGAAATCGGCGCGGGCGCCGGGGAAGCCGATCATGGTCCAGCCGACCATGCCTTTGTTGCCGCCGTGGATCGGGTCGCAGAAGAACCCCTCCTTGGTGTTTTGCAGCAACAAGTTGAAGAAAATCTTCGGTGGTACCGCCGCGAAATGCTCGCCGGTTTCCGCACCACCAGCCTCCAGGCGACGCAGCAAATCATCCTGGGTAGCGCTGTCTTGCCCGGCAAATGTTTTACCGTTGAACGCGTTCGACCAGGAATCCGTGGCAGCAATACCCAGGCGATAGATCTCCTTGGGCACCAGCTTGCTCTGCCAACCCATCTCGGGCGGCGCGTCGGCGTTGAATGGGCCTTGCATAAACCACAGGGCACCGCTGGCGTAAGGGGTGTTCATCTGGCGGTCGATGTATTGCGGCGCACCGGCTTCCAGGGCGCCTGGGCCTTGGGCATCGGCAGGAATCAAGCGCGCGACGGCGGCGTTGATAAACGCCCATTCCTCGGCGGTGAAGTAGCTGGGCTCGTAGGCCTTTTCACTGGCGGGCGCCTTGGCCGGGCTGGCTTGGGCAGGTTCAGGCGTGGCCATCAGCATCGAGCCGCCAAGGCCGGTACTGGCAACCGTGACCACCGGGATCAAGGTCAAGGATTTGCGCAAAAAGTCACGCCGGGGGTTGTCTCGATCTTGATCAGACATGGTGGCACCTCATCATGTAGTCACGGGTTTGAGCAGTCGCTTCGTGGAGCGGCTTGTCGTTTTGATAGCAATGAATAGTTACAAATGATAGCAGGCTAAGTAATGAAGGAATCGTTTCAGCCAGGAAAATCGAGAAATGCGCGCAAAAAAAATGTAGGAGCGAGCCTGCTCGCGAAAATCTCAAGGACGCAGCGTTCATCCGGAATGAACGCGTTATCGTTAACGATCTTCGCGAGCAAGCTCGCTCCTACAGTGGTTGGCGTAGCTTCTTTAGTCTTTTTTCAGCTTCGGATTAGGGAAGAACTGTACCGCCTGCACTTTGGGATCCGCGGGTGCTTTCAACGCCGAGGTATTGACCCGCGTGCCCAATTCCTTGGGCACCGACAAACCTTGGTCGTTGAGCGTGTCGGTATAGCCGCAGGCCACGCATTCGCGATGGGGCACGCTGTCTTCGGTCCACATCTTCAACTTGTCCGGTTCGCTGCACGCCGGGCACACGGCGCCGGCGATAAATTGCTTTTTGGTGATCACAGGCCCGTCACTCATGCTGCCGCGTCCTCACTCAGGCCGCTGTGGCGCAAGAGTGCGTCAATCGACGGTGCGCGTCCGCGGAAGTCGACGAACAACACCATCGGCGCCTGGGAACCACCACGGGCCAGGATCGCCTCGCGGAAGGCACGGCCGGTTTCGGCGTTAAGCACGCCGTCTTCTTCAAACTTGGAGAAGGCATCCGCCGACAACACTTCGGCCCACTTGTAGCTGTAGTACCCCGCCGCATAACCGCCGGCAAAGATATGCGCGAAGCTGTTGGGGAAGCGGTTGTAGGCGGGTGGACGCATTACGGACACTTCGTCACGAATGCCTTCGAGTACCTGGGCCACGCTGCGGCCATCGCCATGGGTGGCATGCAGCTCAAAGTCGAACAACGAGAACTCCAGTTGGCGCACCATCATCAGCCCCGACTGGAAGTTCTTCGCCGCGAGCATTTTTTGCAGCAGGTCCTGGGGCAGTGCTTCGCCGCTTTCATAGTGACCGGAAATCAGCGCCAGGCCTTCCGGCTCCCAGCACCAGTTCTCCATGAACTGGCTCGGCAACTCCACCGCATCCCAGGCCACGCCATTGATGCCGGACACGCCCGCGTGTTCGACGCGGGTCAGCAGGTGGTGCAGGCCATGGCCGAATTCGTGGAACAGGGTGGTGACTTCATCGTGGGTCAGCAGGGCAGGCTTGCCGCTGTCGGCCGGGGTGAAGTTGCACACCAGGTTGGCCACCGGGCTTTGCAGGGTACCTGCGGCGGTACGCCGGCGATCACGGGCGCCGTCCATCCACGCACCGCCACGCTTGTTGGCGCGGGCATACAGGTCGAAGAAGAAGCGGCCGACGTGTTGGCCGTTTTCCTTGATTTCGAACAGGCGAACATCCGGGTGCCAGGTATCGAAGCCTTTCTGCTCGGCGATCTCGATGCCGTACAGGCGCTGGACAATGGCAAACAGGCCACCCAGCACTTTGTCGATCGGGAAGTAGGCGCGCAGGGCTTCCTGGGACACGCTGTAGCGCTGTTCACGCAGCTTTTCGCCGTAGAAACCGCTGTCCCAGCTTTGCAGGTCGGCGCAGCCTTGCTCGGCGGCGTAGGCCTTGAGCTGCTGCAGGTCCTGGATGGCGAACGGTTTGCTGCGCTTGGCCAGGTCACGTAGGAAACTCAGTACCTGGTCGCTGGATTCGGCCATTTTGGTCGCCAGGCTCAGTTCGGAGAAGGAGGCGAAGCCGAGCAGTTGGGCCAGTTCCTGGCGCAGGTCGAGGATCTGTTCCATCACCGGACCGTTATCGTTCTGACCGGCATTCGGGCCCTGGTCCGACGCGCGGGTGCAGTAGGCCGCGTAGACTTCTTCGCGTAGCGCGCGGTCGTGGGCGTAGGTCATCACCGCGTAGTAGCTGGGGAATTCCAGGGTGATCAGCCAGCCATCGAGGCCTTTGGCCTGGGCCGCAGCAGCCATTTGCGCCTTGGCCGAATCGGTCAGGCCGGCCAGGGTGGCTTCGTCGGTGACGTGCTTGGTCCAGGCCTGGGTGGCGTCGAGCAACTGGTTGGAGAACTTGCTGCCCAGTTCGGACAATTTGCTTTGCACTTCGGCGTAGCGCTTCTGCTGCTCAGGCGGCAGGTCGATACCCGACAGACGGAAGTCGCGCAGGGCGTGCTCCAGGATGGTTTTTTGCGCCACATCAAAACCGGCGGCTTCGGGGCTGTTGGCCAGGGCTTCGAACGCCTGGAACAGCTCGCGGTTCTGGCCCATCTCGGTAGAGTAGGCGCTCAAGGCCGGCAGGCAGGCCTCGTAGGCTTGGCGCAATTCAGCGCTGTTGCATACGGCATTCAGGTGGCTGACCGGGCTCCACGCCGCGCCCAGGCGGTCGTTGAGTTCGTCCATGGCCAGGACCAGGCCGGCCCAGGTCGGATTTTTCCCCTGGCTTTGCAGGATGCCTTCGATGGCAACGCGGTTGTCGGCCAGGATCTGTTCAATGGCCGGTTGGACGTGCTCAGCACGGATCGCCGAGAACGGCGGCAGGTCGTAGGACTGCAAAAGAGGGTTGTTCGCGCTCACGGTTGGCACCTTGGCTGAAGAAACAGGTAAGACAAAGATGGGGCCATCTTAATTACAATCAACGTCCACCGCAGCTATCAACCAAACAGAGAGAGGCTATCGTGACCCTTCGCACCTATCAGAATCACACGCCAACCCTCGGCGCCGGGGCTTTCGTCGATGCTTCGGCGGTGGTGATCGGCGATGTTGAAATCGGCGCAGACAGCTCGGTCTGGCCGCTGACGGTGATTCGCGGCGACATGCACCGCATCCGCATCGGTGCCCGCACCAGCGTGCAGGATGGCTGCGTGCTGCACATTACCCACGCCGGCCCCTTCAACCCGGACGGCTTCCCGCTGCTGATCGGCGACGACGTGACCATCGCCCACAAAGTCATGCTGCATGGCTGCAGCGTCGGCAGTCGCATCCTGATCGGCATGGGCAGCATTGTGATGGACGGCGCGGTGGTTGAAGACGATGTGATCATCGGTGCCGGCAGCCTGGTGCCGCCGGGCAAAAAACTGGAAAGCGGTTTTTTGTATGTGGGTAGCCCGGCTAAACAAATCCGCGCGCTGACTGACAAGGAGCGCGCCTTTTTCACCTACAGCGCCGCGAACTACGTGAAGCTCAAGGACCTGCACCTGGCAGAAGGATTCGACCAATGACCCTGGATTACCAGACTGTCCTGTTTGACCTGGACGGCACCCTGACCGACCCACGGGAAGGTATCACCCGTTCGATCCAGTACGCCCTGGCCAAGCTGGGTATCGATGAGCCTGACCTGACCAAACTCGAGCACTTTATCGGCCCGCCGCTGCTGCAGGCCTTTATGCAGTTCTACGACTTCGACGAGGCCCGCGCGTGGGAGGCGGTGAATTTCTACCGCGAGCGCTTCAAAGTCACCGGGCTCTATGAAAACCGCGTGTTTGACGGGGTCATGCCACTCCTCGAAGAATTGAATGGCCAGGGGCGCCAGCTGTATGTGGCTACCTCCAAGCCGTGGGAATTTGCCCGGGAGATCGCCAGGCATTTCGATTTCGCCAAGCACTTCAAGGTGATCTACGGCAGTGAGCTCGACGGTACCCGTACCAACAAGGTCGAATTGATCGCCCACTTGATGCACGAAGAAGGCCTGGATCCGGCCAGCACCTTGATGATCGGCGACCGCAAGCACGACCTGATCGGCGCACGCAGCAATGGGCTGGACGCGGCGGCGGTGGGGTATGGGTTTGGTAGTGTTGAAGAGTTGAGTGCGCAGGCGCCGCGCTGGCATTTTGAGACGTTGGACGAGATGCATCAGGCGTTTTTGCGGCGGGCGTGACATGGCTATCGCGGGCAAGCCCGCTC